>QNCV01000080.1 GCA_003645845.1 Fidelibacterota bacterium
TCTGGGCTGGCGCTATTCCCGGTTTACTCTCGAAATTCCACTGGGAATCAATTTCAAATTTATCCATAAACAACTATATAATGTCGAAGGTTATGGATTGGGCATCGATCTGGGAGGTCGCCTGCGTTTCAGCGGTGCAGAGGTCTTTGAAATGGCTAAAATGGGTGATATCTGCATCGGACTGGCTCTGCGCGATGTCACCGGCACAATCATTTACTGGAACACAAAACGCCAGGATGAAATCTCAATAAATCCGGTTCTTTCCTTCGGTTTTGAACAACCTATTGAAAAACTCAATATTCTCCTGATTCTCGGCGCTGAAAAAGAATACCGGTATAATGATGATACCCGATATGGATTGGAATGCATCCTAAGAAATCGCATCAGTTTACGAGCAGGCTTAAATAATTCTGGTTTAACAACGGGAATAGGTTTAAATTTTAAGGCAATGGAGCACACTATTAATATTGATTATTCTTTTCTTAAGCACGATCTTGGTGCAACTCACCGGATTGGAGGAATCATCGAGTTTTGATAAAGCTTCTACCTTTAATTATGATGCTGTTCTTGCTATTTCAATGCGGTGAAAGTATTGAGGATCCCGATGCTCCTTCGGCCCCGATCTGGGTTATAAAAACTGCCCCAACGGTTGCAGATGCCCATGGCATTCGACCGTACAACGAAGGAAACGGAATTATTCTCGAATGGCACCCCAATCCGGAAGAGGATGTCTCGGGTTATAAACTCTATAAAGCCCAAGAAGATGATGACAACGATTTTATCCTGGCTGCAGACATCAATGCCTTTTCACTGAGCGGTGCTGATACATTTTTTGTCGATGATTCAGTCAATATCGGAACCGATTACTTTTACTATCTGAAAGCCTATGACCAGGCCGCCAATAAAAGTGAACCTTCGGACACAATCCAATACACTTTGATTCCAAAAGTCGAACCGCTGCAACCCAGCGGAGTCCAGACCGATCAGCCAGCGACTTTCCAGTGGTACGATTATTCAGACGGATCATCTGAGTATGTAATCATTCTGGAAACGATGTCTCCCCGAAATGTTATTTGGATTTCTCGCTTCAATAGACCAAATTATGGCGATTTTTATCAGTCGAAGACCTTTAATTTTGATGGCTCTGCGGAACCGGATACATTTTCCTCAGGTATTACCTATCGCTGGTGTGTCAAATCCATCGCCTTTATCGACCAACACACAAACATTGATATCAGTGGTTCGGTATCCAGCTGGGCCTATTTTACTATTGAATAATTATGGAGTAATGATGAAACGAATAACGCTATTTTCAATTATCCTGATTTTCGGGGCTGCTTTTGCCCAGGAATCCGTCAAAACGCAGACGTCCACAACCGGCCGCTTTGGCGACCGCTCTCCGGCATCGCGTTATATATTATCCACTACCAGCGACGCTCTGTTAATGACGGTAAAAGTCTGGGGTGAGGTTCAGAAACCCGGTTTGTATGACGTTCCCATCGGAACAGATCTGATCGAGTTGATCTCCTCCGCCGGCGGACCCACCGAAGCCGCACAGCTCTCAAAAATAAAAATTATCCATGGTTCGGAGAAAAAGGGTCGGGGTCAAGTCATGAAAATAAACGTCAAGGAATTTCTGGAAACCGGTGATTTATCAATGATTCCGGAAATCAAACCAGACGATACGATAATTGTCCCGATGAAGCCTTCCCAGTACGTGCGCGTTTCCCTGTCATGGACCCAACAGTTAATGAGTTTAATCCAGGCATACGCTTTAGCGGATTGGTATTTAACCCGTCCGTAATTTAACCTTCAGAGAATATAATAGGAGAAAAATAAAAATGATTGATTCGATTGACGTACAAATTCTGGATATTTTACAGAAAGACGGTCGTATCCAGCGTAACCGCATTGCCGAAAAAGTCGGACTGACTATACCGGCCGTAAGTGAACGCATGCGGAAGCTTGAAAAAAAGGGAATCATTGACGGTTATCATGCCAAAGTCAATCATTCGGCTATCGGTAAAGATGTCACGGCCTTCGTTTTCGTGATGACATCGCCGTCAAAAAAATATGATGAATTTATCAGGCATGCCCGCGAAGAAAACGACGTAATTGAATGCCATTCGATTACCGGTGAGGGTTCTCACCTGCTGAAAATCCAGACCGATAACACATCAACACTGGAAAAACTCTTATCGGAAATTCAATCCTGGCCGGGCGTTTTACAAACCCGCACCTATATTGTTCTTTCCAGTTACAAGGATTTTTCACCGTTGAAACCTTCACCACAACTTATTAAAAAATAAGATATAATTCCAATGATACTTAGTGAACTCCAGACCGAAATCAGTGACATTCAACCCCGTTTGAATGAACTTCGGAGGTATCTTTGACGTTGACAATAAACAACGTCAGCTAAAAGAACTACAGCAAAAGAGCACATCCAACGACTTCTGGGACAACCGTGAAAATGCCCAGAATATACTCCAGAAAATCAGTCTGCTCGAATCGTCTATCAATAATTATAAAGCCATATCAAAATTATATAAGGATGCCGCTGAACTTGTTGAGTTGCTGACCATCGAAAATGATGAATCACTCTTACCTGAACTTACGACAATGGTCACTGAATTGAAGCGGAAACTCGATAAAATGGAACTTCAGGCAATGCTCAGTGATGAAGATGATCCGAAAAATGCCATTATGACAATCCATCCAGGCGCCGGCGGCACCGAGTCCCAGGACTGGGCGGAGATGCTCATGCGGATGTATTTGCGCTGGATCGAACGTTCCGGTATGGAAAGCAAAATAATCAACCTGATTTCCGGTGACGAGGCCGGTATCAAGGATGTTTCCATTGAAGTCAAAGGGCTCTATGCCTACGGTTATTTAAAAGCCGAGGCCGGGATTCACCGTCTGGTCAGAATCTCACCCTTTGACGCAAATCACCGACGCCACACCTCTTTCGCTTCGGTTTTCGTCTATCCCGAAATCGATGAAAATATCGAGGTGGATATCAATCCCGATGATCTGAGAATCGACACTTATCGCGCCAGCGGCGCCGGCGGACAGCACGTCAATAAAACCGATTCAGCGATTCGGATCACTCATATTCCCACCGGAATTGTCGTCCAGTGTCAGAACGAGCGCTCTCAATTTAAAAATAAAGCCTCGGCCATGAAGATTTTAAGAGCCCGTCTGTATCAATTGAAGAAAGAGGAACTGGAAAAGGAAAAATCGGAAATCGAAAAGAACAAAAAAGACATTTCCTGGGGTAACCAGATTCGGTCTTATGTCTTTCAACCCTATACCATGGTGAAAGATCACCGGACAAAACATGAAGAAACCAACATTCAGGCAGTCATGGATGGCGATATCGACGAGTTTTTACGTCAATACCTGCTCTGGAATATAAATAAGGAGTAATAGACATTTGAGTAAGGATCAGAAGCAAATTGGAAGGTCTCTTGCGGAAATCATTGAAATTCGCAAGGAGAAAGTACAAAAAATCCGGGAAATGGGAGTAGAACCCTTTGCATATAATTTTTCCAAATCCCATTCCTGCGCTGATATTATCGAAAATTATGAAGAATTAAAGGAATCGGTGACTGTCCGAATTGCCGGCCGGATTATGGCAATTCGCAAAATGGGCAAGGCCAGTTTTTGCCATATTCAGGATGAAAACGCTAAACTTCAGATTTATTTTCAGTTAAACAAAATAGGTGAAAAAAGCTACGAACTTTTCAGACTGCTTGACCTCGGCGATATCATTGGCGCGGTCGGAATAGTAACGAAAACCAGGACCGGCGAAATTACACTTTTTGCCGAAGAGCTTCATCTCCTTGCAAAAAGTATTCGCCCGATTCCCGTCGTCAAAGAAAAAGACGGCGAAGTGTATGATGCTTTCAGCAATAAAGAACAGCGCTACCGTCAGCGATATCTTGATCTGATTGTCAATCACCGGGTCAAAGAAACTTTTATCATGCGCAGCAAAATTATTCAGTGGTGTCGGGATTTTCTGAATCATCGCGGTTTTGTAGAAGTTGAGACCCCGACTCTCCAGCCCATTTACGGAGGTGCGTCCGCACGCCCGTTCAAAACATACTACAATGCCCTGAATCAGGATTTTTATCTGCGGATTGCCGACGAGCTCTATCTGAAACGCCTGATCATCGGCGGGTTCGAGAAAGTCTACGAAATTGCCAAGAATTTCCGAAATGAAGGTATCGATCGTAACCACAATCCAGAGTTCACGGCTTTGGAATATTATCAACAATATGTCGATTATTATTTTCTGATGGATGAAGTTGAGGCCTTGTTCAAATTCATCGCTGACAAAATCGGAAAATCAACATTCGATTTCGGTGAATTCAGCATTGATTTTTCACAGCCCTTCCAGCGACGTAAAATGTTTGACCTGTTGCAGGAACATGTCGGTAGGGACATTTACGGAATGTCGGAAAACGAACTGCGTGAATTATGCGTGGAAAAGGGATTGGAAATTGATAAATCGGTAAACTACGGTAAAATGATTGAAATGCTATTCGATACCTTTGTGGAACCGAAACTGATTCAGCCGACCTTCGTCATGGATTACCCGAAAGCCATCTCGCCCCTGGCAAAAATCAGTCGAAAAGGCCAAAAGGACATTGTTGAACGCTTTGAACTTTACATTGCCCGACAGGAATTTGCGAATGCGTTCAGCGAATTGAATGATCCTTTTGATCAGAGGGAGCGCCTGGAAAATCAGACGCGTCTGCGGGAAGCCGGGGATGAAGAAGCCCAAACCATGGATGAGGATTTTGTGACCGCCATGGAATACGGCATGCCTCCCACCGGCGGTGTAGGTATCGGAATCGATCGCCTCGTCATGCTGTTTACCAATCAACGTTATATCAAAGATGTAATTCTCTTTCCGCAGTTGCGCACATAAAGTCGTCAGTTCATGTCATTTCCTCTTTTTATTGCCAAGCGACACCTTTTCAACCGTCATAAGATCGGTTATATATCCTTTATCAGTATTGTTTCTACCATCGGTCTGGCCCTTGGCGTCGCCGCACTGATTCTGACGATATCCGTTCTGAACGGATTTGAAAATGTCATCAAAGAAAAACTGATTGGTTTTGACGCTCATATCAGGCTGCGATTATTTAATGGACAAATATTTAAATCCTCCGATAAAATCGCTGACCAGCTGCTGCAAATCCCGGAAGTAAAAGAGCTGGTTCCCTATGTACACAGCACCGTCATGATTCGAAATAAAGCCGAAACCGATGGCGTTATCCTCGAAGGTATTAAAGAAACAGACATCGGGAAAACTCTGGATATCCACCGTTTTTTAAAGGAAGGCTCGGTCTCCTTTCAGACCCGGGACGGCGGGAATGGGATCATCATCGGTCGGAAATTAGCTGCCAAACTTGATGCAAAACTCGGCGACAATGTTTATCTCTTTGTTCTGGAACCCAGTCCGCAATCAAGACGCCGACCCAAAGTGGGATCATTTACAATTACGGGAATCTATGAATCGGGAATCGCCGATTACGACGATATATTTGTTTATACAAGTCTCGGGGCGGCGCAGGACATGATGAATCTGGGTGACAGTTTCTCCGGGTTTCAGATGATTCTGGATAATCCCTATAATGCCGCCGCCGTTACCGACACCATCAACACGCGGTTGGGTTATCCGTATCACGCCATGAGTTGGCTGGACCTGCATGCAAATCTTTTTGAATGGCTGCGGGTTCAACGCTTTCCGATAATTATCGTATTCGGACTCATCGCCGCCGTTGCGATTTTTAACATTGTCAGCTCACTGATGATGATTGTAATCGAAAAAACAAAAGATATCGGCATTCTGAAAAGTATGGGCATTAGCAACAGGCAAACCGGCCGGATATTTCTAATTGAGGGAACAATTATCGGAATTGCCGGAACATTCTCAGGCTATCTGCTGGCCTTTATGCTCAGCTGGTTGCAGAACCGATTCGGTATCATTGCTCTGCCGGAAGATGTCTATTTTATGAATCAACTCCCGATTGAGCCCAAATTGATCTACTACCTTGCGGTTGGTTTTTTTGCGATACTGTCTTCAATACTGGCAACGATTTATCCTTCCCACAAGGCCATGAAGCTTGCACCAACGGAGGCCATCCGTTATGAATAACCGCCTCCTGAACTGGATTTCCCTTCGATATTTCCGTTCAAAAAAACAGACCGGTTTAATCTCGTTTACATCCTACGTGAGCATTTTCGGTATTGCGCTTGGTGCGTTTTCATTGCTAATAACTCTGAGTATCCTGAATGGTTTTGAGATGGAAATCACTTCACGGGTCATCGATCTGGAATCCCATTTGCGAATTACCGGTAATGATATAAACCAAACTCTGCTTCCGGAGTTATCGACACTATTGAAAAACGAAAATGTGGATGTCATCTACCCCTTCGTGCAGAAAAAATCGGTCTTATCCAACGTCGGCTATGACGCCGTCATCCGGTTAAAAGGTATAGATCCGGAAATTTTCAGTAGAAAAATTTTACCACCAGCCGCTCTGATGCGTGGAAACAACGATTTTACGGTTCCGACGGCCGATCTTCCCGGAATTGTTGTCGGTTATCGCCTCGCCGACAAGTTGGGGCTCTATTTGGGTGATACCGTCAATGTCATCAATCCCCTGGATATTAAAAGTTCATACAGTATCCCTTATGTCGGTCATTTTGTGCTCAGCGGCGTTTTTCGTCTGGATCTGTTCGACTATGACGAAAATCTGGCGTTTATTGATATTAATGAAGCCCAGAAAATCTTCAAGATGAATACTGATGTTTCGGGAATCGATATCCGTTTTCAGGATTATAAGAACATTCCCTCTATAAAGGGGCGTCTTCGTAATAATCTTGGAGCCGGCATGACCATTTCAAGCTGGGAAGATTTGCACCGGGACCTGTTCGGCGCCATGAAACTTGAGAAATACGGCAGCTTTCTCGCACTAAGTTTCATCATCCTGATTGCCATTTTCAATCTGACCAGTTCACTGGTAATGCTTATCATGGAAAAAATCAGGGAGATCGGTATGTTGCAAACACTCGGAATGAACCGCAACCATATTCAGGGTATTTTTCTGCGGCTTGGATTTCTGACCGGCTCCATTGGACTTTTCGTCGGTCTCGGGCTGGCACTGATTTTTTGTCTGATTCAGCAGTACTATCGCATTCTCCCGTTACCGTCGGTTTATTTTATACCCTATCTGCCGGTTCAGTTACACATACTCGATGTTGTTGCAATTCTGATCGCCGGATTGATCCTTATTTATCTTGGAACCCTTTATCCCGCCCGCCGCGTCGGTCAGCTGGCTCCTTTGGAGGCTATTCAATATGAAAAATGATGGCAAAACAATTTTATCCGTTAATTCCCTTTCGAAATCCTATCATACGGACGGCATTGAAGTACCGGTATTAAAAAACATCTCATTTTCCGTTAACACCGGAGAAGTTGTCACAATCATGGGACCGTCGGGAATAGGAAAATCAACACTGCTGAATCTGATCGGTACACTCGATTATCCCGATAGTGGTACCATCAGCTATCAGGGGACCAATCCATTCCTTTTGTCCGATAAAGAGATCGCCCGGTTCAGGAACGAAACCATCGGGTTTGTATTTCAGTTTCATCATCTACTGCCGGAATTTACGGCTCTGGAAAATGTGATGATTCCTTCGATTATATACAGGTATGATCCTGCCTCGGCCGCCGAAAAGGCCAAAGAAATCCTAAGGCAGGTTGGCCTTGGTCATCGTTTCGACCATCGTCCTGCAGCTCTTTCGGGTGGTGAACGCCAGCGGGTTGCGGTAGCGCGGGCATTGATAAATAAGCCGTTGGTTGTCCTGGCCGATGAACCCTCCGGAAATCTGGATGCTACCAACAGCGATTTACTGATTGATCTTATCTTAAAATTGAATGAACAGGACCAGCGAACGTTTATCATTGCAACCCACAACGCTTCTATTGCGTCGAAATCTCACAGAGTCCTGAGACTTGATATTGATGGCATTCATAATCAGTAAAAGTTTATTTGACTTAGGCTCATCAAAATTATATATTCTAAATGAGAACAAATGATGAAAGAACAGTTTTCGAAATTAATTCAGTATATCATAAAGGAAGCTCGTAACCAGGCGAGCCGGCTTGGTCATAACTATGTCGACTCGGAACATCTGTTACTGGCTATTTTAAATCGCTCCGATAACCGGCTAAGAGATATACTGGCCTTATATGACATTAATATCGCTGAATTAATTAAAAATATTGAAGACGCTGCCCCGGCCAGTGGTGAAATCATCCAACTGGGACGGATTCCTCTAACCAAACGGGCTGAACTGATTTTGCGCAACACTTTTCAAGAAGCCCAGGAGATGGGCAGTGATGAAGTAGATGAAATCCATATATTCCTGGCAATTTTAAAGCAGCATGACGGTATTGCTTACAAAGTATTGAATGCCTTCGGAATAGATTATCATAATTTTAAAAATGATTTACAAGAGCCCGATTCTGAAAGACAGCCGATAAAATATGTTCCCCAAAAAAAGAAAACCGGTAAAACTCCGGCGCTTGATCATTTTTCCCGTGACATCACCGCCAAAGCCAGAGAAAACAAGCTGGATCCGGTTATTGGTCGCGAAAAAGAGATTGAGCGGGTTGCACAGATTCTTTCACGCCGGAAGAAAAATAATCCGGTGTTAATTGGTGAACCGGGCGTCGGAAAAACAGCCATTGTTGAAGGGCTGGCGACTAGAATCGTTGAAAAAAAAGTGCCTCGCCTTCTCTATAACAAACGGATTATCGATCTGGATCTGCCGGCAATTGTGGCCGGAACAAAGTATCGCGGTCAGTTTGAAGAGCGCATGAAAACCATCATGCAGGAGCTGGAAAACTCCGACGATATCATACTGTTTATTGATGAATTGCATACAATTGTCGGTGCGGGGGGCGCCTCCGGTTCACTGGATGCATCCAATATGTTCAAACCGGCTTTGGCACGGGGAGAGTTGCAGTGCA
>QNCV01000081.1 GCA_003645845.1 Fidelibacterota bacterium
ACAAATAGTATTTAAGGTCAATATTGCAAAACAACTGTTTTTTTGTTTCAGGCAGATTAAATTTGAGCACGTGTATTGAAAATCCATTCAGGAGAATAATTAATGGATAAAACCGAGATTCACGCTCAATTAGAGCAGCTGCAAAATGTGTTCAGCGGTGATATTTATTTAGATGATACGACCCGGATCATGTACGCCACCGATGCTTCAGCATATCGTGAAATACCCTTGGCGGTGACCCGTCCGAAAAACGCCGAAGATATCAGGTTGCTGATCGATTTTGCCCGAAATAACAAAACCTCTTTGATTCCCCGGGCGGCCGGGACCTCCCTGGCCGGACAGGTGGTGGGCAACGGAATTGTTGTGGATATTTCAAAATATATGAACCGTATTCTGGAACTTAACAAAGAAGAAAAATGGGTGCGGGTGGAACCGGGTGTGAATCTTGATGAATTGAACCTGTATCTGAAACCCCATGGTCTCTTTTTCGGGCCGGAAACCGCTACGTCCTCGAGGTGCCTGATGGGCGGTATGGTGGGAAATAACTCCTGCGGCGCACACTCCATCGTTTACCGGACTACCCGTGAACATACACTGGAGGTCAAAGGATTTCTCAGTGACGGTTCCGAGGTGAATTTCAAAGCCCTTACGAAAACCGAATTCGATGAAAAATGTCGGGACGACTCTCTTGAAGGAAAAGTTTATCGCCAGATAAAGAAGATATTATCAAATCCGGAAAACCGGAAAGAGATTCGTGAACAATATCCACACCCTGACATATATCGCCGGAATAACGGCTATGCCATTGACATTCTGCTGGAGACGGAAGTGTTCAGCGACACCGATACCCCCTTCAATTTTTGCAAACTGATCGCCGGTTCCGAAGGCACTTTGATGTTTATGACGGAAATCAAATTGAATCTCGTTCCTCTGCCCCCCAAAGAACAGGCGTTGGTCTGTGTCCATTGTGAAACGCTGGAAGAAGCGTTCAAGGGCAACCTGATTGCCCTGAAGCATAAACCCGGGGCGGTGGAACTGATGGACGACATTATCATTGCCCAGACGGATAATCAACTGGCGCAGAAAAAAAACCATTTTTTTATCAAGGGAAATCCCAAAGCGATTCTGATTGCGGAATTTGCCGGGGAAACACCGGAAGAGATCGAGGCCGTAACCAAGGCTATGATTACCGATATGAAAGCCGCCGGATACGGCTATCATTATCCCGTCATTACAGGTGATGATATCAACAAGGTCTGGAACCTGCGAAAGGCGGGTCTGGGATTGCTTGGCAATATTCCCGGCGACGCCAAACCGGCGCCGGTAATCGAAGACACCGTAGTTCGACCGGAAGATCTACCGGATTACATGGTTGAAATCACCGCCATGCTGGAAAGATACGGCAAGTCCTGTGTGCATTACGCCCATATCGGTTCCGGCGAACTGCATTTGCGGCCGGTCTTGAATCTGAAAGACAGCGCCGACGTAAAACTCTTTCACGACATTCTGGAAGATACCGCCAAAATCGTAAAAAAGTATCGCGGTTCGCTGAGCGGCGAACACGGCGACGGCCGTCTGCGAGGCGAATTTATTCCCTATATGGTTGGTGAAAAGAATTACCAGCTGCTTAAAGATATTAAAAAGACCTGGGATCCGCATAACATATTTAATCCCGGGAAAATTGTCGATACGCCGGTAATGAACGAATGCCTGCGGTATGTACCCGATCAGCCTACACGGGAGATTGAGACGATCTTCGATTTTTCCAAAGACCGGGGCATCATACGGGCGGTGGAAAAGTGCAACGGGTCCGGAGATTGCCGAAAATCCTTTTTACTGGGCGGCACGTTGTGTCCCAGCTTTATGGCGACCCGGGATGAAATCAACCTGACCCGCGCCCGGGCAAATGTTCTCCGGGAATTTCTGACAAATTCTCCGAAAAAGAATCCCTTCGATCATAAAGAAATATACGCGGTCATGGACCTCTGTCTCTCCTGCAAAGCCTGTAAGTCGGAATGTCCGTCGTCAGTGGATATGGCCAAGCTGAAAGCCGAATTTCTGCAACATTACTATGACGCCAACGGGATCCCACTGCGCAGCCTGGCCGTAGCCTATCTGCCCTTTATCCAGGCGCTCGGTTCCCGGTTTCCGTGGCTGATGAACTTCTTTATGAAAAACAGAATGACCAGTTCGATTATAAAATATATTCTGAAATTCAATCAGAAACGCAATTTCCCACTGCTTCAGAAGAAACCGTTGCGGCGCTGGGCCAAAAACTATGTCCAGGATCTGAACAATATTCCCAAGAAAGGTAAAGTGTATCTGTTTACCGATGAATTTACAAATTTCCTTGATACCGAAATTGGCATTGACGCCATTGTGCTGCTGAATAAACTGGGATACGAAGTTGTTTTACCGGGGCACTCGATCAGCGCCCGGACATTTTTATCGAAAGGGCTGGTGCGGTCGGCGCAGAAAATCGCCCGGAAAAATATCATGATGCTGAAGGATTTAATAACCGCAGACACCCCGCTGATCGGCGTAGAACCATCGGCCATCCTGACCTTTCGGGATGAATACCCCGATCTGGTGAACGGTGAATTAAAAGAAGCCGTTCAGCGGATTGCCGAAAATTCCTTTCTTTTTGACGAATATTTCATGCGTGAAGTGGAAAAAGGGAATATAAGCGCCGATCAATTTACCGACCGAAAACAGCATATTATGCTACACGGTCACTGTCAGCAGAAAGCCGTTGCCTCCACCGCCACAACCCTGAAAATGCTCTCCTTTCCGAAGAACTATTCGGCCGAAGAAATACCCTCCGGCTGCTGTGGTATGGCCGGAGCGTTCGGCTTCGAAAAAGAGCATTACGATGTCTCCATGAAAATCGGTGAGATGGTTCTGTTTCCCGCTGTCCGAGCCGCCGCTCCGGATACAATTATCGCCGCACCGGGAACCAGTTGCCGCCAGCAGATCAGGGACGGAACCGGGCGGGAGGCGCTGCATCCGATAGAAGTAATGGCTGCCGCTTTGACTGTATAAACGCTAACCGGAAAAAACTGAAATTTACGGACTCTATTTTGACGAACACTCGTCGGTTTGATCTTTTGTTCAAATAGTTTGAAAAATACTTGTCAGTAAATTTAAAGGCCACTATATTAACCATCAAGTTTAACCATCTGGTTAAATTATGTATAAACGGAGTATCAAATGGTAGAATCAAAAAAAACCGAGAAAAAAATCATCGGCGCCGCAATGGAGGTTTTCTATGAAAAAGGACGTCACGGTGCAAAAATGCAGGAAATTGCCGATCGCGCCGGCATTAACAAAGCCATGTTGCACTATTATTTTCGGAATAAGGAAAATCTCTACCGGACTATTTTCAAGACCGCCTTCAGCGGAATTTTCAATAGGCTTGAGAAGGCTGTTGATTTTAATGCCGGTTTTGATATTCAGATGAAACAGATTATCGGCTGCTATATTGACATGCTGGAAAAAAACCCAAAGTTACCCCTGTTCATTATCCGCGAACTCGGTGAGGGCGGGGCAATTGCCCGGAGTGTTGTGCGTGAGTATTTCGATTCAGGCCGGTTGCAGCTGCCCCATTATTTGCAAAAGTCGGTGATGAATGCAATAAAATCGGGAGAGATTGTACCAATCGATCTTCGTCAGTTTATGATTACAATTATCGGTTCGAGTTTAATATTTTTTGTCGCCGAACCTATTGTGTTTTCCATTTTTCCCGTTGAAGAAGATTTCGATCGGATAAAATTTCTGGAGGAACGCAAAAAAGCAATTTTCAACACCCTGTATTATGGACTTAAACCACGGAAAGTGTCAACATGAAACCATTTCGATTTATATTTGCACTGTTAATCATGTCGCCGGTATTCTCTCAGTCATTGCAGGAGGCCATCCGGCTGGCACTGGACAATAATCCGGTTATCAAAGCCTCCGAACAGGGGCTGGAGTTAGCCGAAAAGACCGCCCTGGCGACATCCAGGAAAACCTTGCCAAAGCTGGAAGTGGGGGCAAAAGCCGCCTATATCAGTGATGTTATGGAGCTTGATCTTTCGACGCTGAAGCCCGGAGCGGGTACAATATCCATGGGAGCAAACCAATCGTACGGAACCGACTTGACGGCATCCTATGTTTTGTTTTCGGGATATGCTCAAAAAGCCAGTGTGCAAATGAGTAAAAAACAATGCGATATTGCCGCAATCGATGTTGCCGGAACCAGCAGGGAGATTGCCTACAATACGGCCGTTACCTATCGCAATATTCAGCGCCAGATGTTGGAAATTGCCGCGCTGGAATCAGCCCGTAATCGTGCGGATTTACAGTTGCAGAGAGTAAAGGCCCTGTTATCTCAGGGAATGGCGCTCAGCATCGATACTCTGTCATTATCACTGGCAGAGATGAAGTTTGATCAGCAATTGATTGCCCTGAAAGCCGCTCTTGTAACGACTCATGAGCAATTAAAAAATCTGACGGGGTCATCGATCACCGTGAGTAAAACTGAAATGGCTACAGATTATCCGTTGCCGGATTTGGCAATTAATCGTCTGGAAAGTCTGCAATCACTGAGTATTCACATGGATTTGATCCGGCAATCGGAGATTTTGGCCCGATCGAAAATCTACCCCTCTGTTGCCGTTCAGGCGACATTCAATTTTGGCAAGCCGGGTGTGGATTATATTGCCAATGAATGGATGCCCTATGCAACGGTTGGAATTGGCATGGAATGGGAAATCTGGAACTGGGGCGCCACCAAAGCCGAAACACAGGCTCAGCATGCCAGGATAAAGCAGCTCCGGTACCAGGAAGAAAATCTACGGAATCAGATACAGCTGCGGTATAATTCTGTTTTGCGAGATTATCAATCCATTCGTGATCAGTTGAAAGTATTTAAAAATGCACTGACACTGGCCCGGGAAAAAATGCGGATTATTCGCCTTCAATCGGATAAAGGTCTGGTCAGTGCAACCGATTTTAATGAAGCGAATCTTGAACTGACCCGGGCGGAGATAGACTATCAGGAACATCTGATTCAGTTGGCGTTGAAGGTTCTTGAAATCGATTATGTCAGTGGTAGTCCGATTTCAGAATGGCATTTTAATTAAATCAAATAAAGGGTAAAACAATGAGGAGAGTATTTCCGATAATATTTCTGGCGTTTCTGGCCGGGTGCAGTCACGGAAACGGTGATGAGCCGGTGTACAACGGTCGTCTTGAAGCGGATATGATAAAACTTTCCGCAAAAATCAACGGAACCATTGATAAGATTCTGGTTAATGAGGGCGATTCGGTACAGAAAGGTGATCTCCTGGCGCTCATTAATACGGCTCGTTACGAAATTCAACGCCAACAGCAGATAGCGCAGCTGGAAGAACTGCGATTGAATCTCCGGACTCTTGACGACCAGATGCGCCAGGTTCAACCACAGCTAAAGCTGATAAAGGATAAACTGGGTAAAATTTCAAATCTTGTAGAGAACGGCGCCGCGACGGAGCAGGACAGAGACGATCTGGAAGCCCAGGTGGAAATATTAACGGCGAAACTGGACGGTTTTGAAACGAACCGGGAAATCATTATCAGTAAAGAAAAACAGCTGCAGGCGGCAATTGATCTGACCGATCTCAACATCAGGGACGCCCGGATCGAAGCCCCGATTGATGGAATGATCATCAATTCTTATCGCGAACCGGCGGAGCTGGCTGCAGCCGGCACGGTTCTTTTCGATGTAGCCGATTTATCCAGTCTGGAAGCGACTATTTATGTGCCCCTGACCGATCTAAATAAAATAAAGATCGGACAGACAGCTCATTTAATGGTTGACGGTATGGATAAGACGTTTGACGGCAAAATAAAATGGATCGCCAGCGAATCGGAGTTTACACCCAAAACAATCATGACTCAGGAAACCCGGGCAACGCTGGTATATGCAGTGAAAATTACTGTGCCGAATCCTGATGGAATTTTAAAAATCGGTATGCCGGTGGATGTGACGCTTTAACCGGAAAGGACAATTTGGAAAATCCGATCGTCATAGAAAATCTGAAAAAATCCTACGGTAAAGTACAAGCCGTCGATAATGTTTCTCTGGAAGTGGCTCCCGGTGAGGTTTTCGGTCTGATCGGACCGGATGGGGCGGGAAAAACGACCATTATCCGGATTTTGGTTTCGCTTTTGTCTCCCGATAGCGGCAAGGTATTTTTTCTGGGGAAAGATGTCTCAAAGAATCCGGTTTTTGTCCGTTCGCACATCGGATATATGCCGCAACGCTTCAGTCTTTACCGTGATCTGTCGGTGGAGCAGAATCTGCGTTTTTTCGGTGACCTGTTCCATATATCCCGTGCAAAGCAGGGAAAACAGATGGAATGGCTGTACAATTTTTCAAAACTGAGACCTTTTAAAAATCGTCTGGCCGGCGCCCTATCCGGGGGCATGAAACAGAAACTGGCGCTGTCCTGTATGCTGATGCATGAGCCGGAAGTCATTGTTCTGGATGAACCGACATTCGGGGTGGACCCGGTATCACGCCATGAGTTCTGGGACATTTTGAAAACCCTGGCGGAGCACGGGATCACGATTCTGGTATCAACGGCGTATATGGATGAAGCCAATTTATGTAGCCGGGTAGCGCTGTTACACGAAGGACATATTTTGGCGATGGACAAACCGAAAACCCTGGTTCAACAGTTTCAGCATCCTATTTTCCGGCTTGAGAGCAATCAACCCTATTCCCTCTACACCAAATTGAAAACCACGGAATTTGCAGACAGCATTCATCTGTTTGGTGACGGGATTCACTTTTCAGATAAGGACCAACTGGGTCAGAGAACGATTGTCCGGAAATTGAAAGAATGGAATATTGAATATGACAGTATTCAGCCTGTTCAGGCAAACCTTGAAGACCTTTTCCTGGAGCGAATGCGGTGAACCGAAATTATTCAGATGGCGAATTTGCGGTGGAAGTCAGTAAACTGACCCGGGATTTCGGTCATTTCCGGGCCGTTGATGCAGTGTCATTTTCAGTGGAAAAGGGAGAAATATTCGGGTTTTTAGGCGCAAACGGCGCCGGAAAAACCACTACCGTCCGGATGCTCTGCGGACTTCTGATGCCCAGTTCGGGAACGGCGGCCGTGGGCGGATTTGATGTCTACACCCAGGTCGAACAGATTAAAAACAGTATCGGCTATATGAGTCAGTCGTTCAGTCTGTACGAGGATTTGACGGTACGGGAAAATATTCAGTTTTATGGAGGCGTTTACGGTCTGAAGCGAAAAGAGATTCGGAGAAAAACCGAAGAATTGCTGGATTATCTCAACCTCTGGGATCATGCCGATCAGTTGACCCGTGATCTGCCCCTGGGATGGAAACAGCGCATGGCATTAAGCACGGCAATTCTGCACGATCCCAATATCATTTTTCTCGATGAGCCCACCAGCGGCGTGGATCCGGCCTCCCGACGGGATTTCTGGCTGCTGATCTATGAATTGGCCGAGAGGGGCAAGACCGTATTTGTGACGACGCATTACATGGACGAAGCGGAATATTGTGACCGGGTCAGCATTATGAAACAGGGCAAGATTGTCGAAATTGACAAACCGGAAGTTTTAAAGGAAAAGTACGGTTCCGAAAGCATGCAGCAGGTATTTATCAATGTCGTGAGTGAGGTCATTGGTGAATAAAGTATTACTGAGTATCGTGAAAAAAGAGTTTATCCATATCTGGCGGGACCCGCAAACACTGTTCATTGTAATCATGTTTCCGATCCTGATGCTGTTTCTCTATGGCTATGCCATTACCATGGAAATGAAACAGATCGACACAATCATCATTGATCATTCCAAATCGCCCCAGAGCCGGGTGTACATCGAAAAAATTATTGCGATCGATTTTTTCAAAGTGCGATTTGAAGACCTTCCGGAGTCGAAAATCGAAGATGTCTTTTTTCAGCGCGAAGCGCGTTGTGTGATTGTCTTTCCATCCGATTTTGCCGATCAGCTGGTAAAAAATACCAACACACCGATTCAATTATTGATTGACGCCAGCGATCCCAATGCGGCCAACTTTATTATCAATTATCTAAGTAAAATCAATTTGGCATTTAATCGGGAAAACAATATTTCCTATGCCGGACCGTTTTCTATCGAACCACGAATATTGTATAATCCCGATTTTAAATCAGCTTACTTTTTTGTTCCGGGTTTAGTGGCGGTTATTATGTTGCTGATCAGCGCCTTGCTGACCAGCATTGCCATTGTCCGGGAAAAGGAGAATGGCAGTTTGGAACAAATACTTGTCAGTCCGGTCAGACCGATCCAGATTATTATCGGAAAGGTAATTCCCTATGTTTTCCTCGGTTTATTTGACAGTGTGCTGGTACTGGTAGTAGCCTGTTTCTGGTTTGGAGTGCCGATAAACGGCTCTATTTTATGGTTGGGAGTCAGTTTATTGATCTATGTATTGACAGGGATGTGTTTCGGCTTGTTGATTTCCACAATTACCAATACGCAGCAGGTGGCGATGATGGCGACGTTGGTTATAACGATTTTGCCGAGTTTCCTCCTGAGCGGCTTCATTTTTCCGGTCAGAAGTATGCCGGTGATTTTTCAATGGTTTTCCAAAATCATTCCGGCAACCCATTTCCTGGTCGTGATTCGCGGAATAATGTTAAAAGGGATAGGCCTGAATGAATTGTGGCCGCAACTGTTGATACTGACTGGTTTTTCCCTGTTTCTGATGATCGTCAGTATGAAGAAATTCAGTACGAAGTTGGAATAAAGATGCACCGAATATTATATCTGGTACAGAAAGAATTTCGGCAGATTTTGCGGGAAAAAGCATATATCGGTATCCTGTTTGGCATGCCGTTGATTCAGCTGGTCATCCTGGGATTTGCTATAAATACGGATGTGACCAATATTCCGGTGGCCTTTGTGGACCTGGACAGGTCGGCCGCGAGCCGGCGGGTGCTGGATGCGGTGACGGTAACCGATTATTTTACCTATTATGATGTTGCCCAATCAGAAAGA
>QNCV01000402.1 GCA_003645845.1 Fidelibacterota bacterium
AGGAGATTATTCTGAGCAGATTTTTTCTTTCATTCATTATCGTGTCATCATCTTTGTGCCTAATTTGCGATATTTTCCACCGCTATGATAATCTCTGTGCGAAATTCTTTTGCTCTCTTCTCAATACGCTCAAGGTAGTTTTCTCCAAGTGCGCGACGCAAAATTTCAAGTTCTTCTTTAAAGCGCTGTAATTCTTTTTCAGATACCCGATCATCAATTTCTACAACTGTGAGGCGCCGTAATGTATAGTTGGGTAGAGGCTGGAATTCTTTAAGGTCTCGTAGCAGCACCTGTATGAATGGAATGTATTCTTCAAGATAAGCTACACGCTTTTCCAATGCACTCCTGAGGTTATTTTCGGCTCTAATCAGAAGAGAGCGTTCACTTTGTGGCATTGGCGTATGTTCACGGTAACTTTTTACTGCCTCGTAAGACCGCCAAAAATGTGGACTGAATGCTAATCGCTCAGTGTCGAAATCACATCGGATGTGGGGAAGGGCTTCTTCAAGAGTAAGTGGAAGTATTGCAGGTTTTTCACTTGAAGTATCAGGGACCATATGGACAAAGAGTTGAAGACCTTTACGACGAAATACCAGAAGTTCATTCTGCTCGGCCTTTTTACCTGTTTTCACTCTGGCAGGAAAATCGTCCAGACCTTTTACAACTTCTGGATGTTGCTCTTTTATAGTAAAAAATTCACGGCGAATTGTCGTAAGTAAACTTTCTTCTTCGAGTTCCTCAGGATTGCGATTAATACGTTTAAACAATTCTGCAGGGGTTGGTGTTTCATCCGGAGCAAAGATTTTGGCATCTTCTCCAAGGGTATTATGAATCAAAAACATTTTATGAGCCGCAATTTCCCTGCTTTTTACGATCTCAGCCCCCTGTTCAGTAGGGAAAAAGTTATAAATGTATAGCGTTTCAAAGACCTTCTGCCCAATTCTATTAATCCTTCCAAGTCGCTGGATCACGCGCGTGGGATTCCAGGGAATATCGTAATTAATAATTGCTCCCGCACGATTTAAATTAATCCCTTCAGAAAGTTTATCCGTTGTGAGCAGGATGTCATAATCATTCTGTTGTTGCTCTCTTGGGAATCCAGCATCGAAATTGCTTAAGAGTTCATTGAAGAAACTCTTACTCAAATTGCCTTCTGCAACCAGCACTTCCCCCGGGAACTCTTCATTGAGGATCGGAGCAATGTGACGGACTGTATCTCTGTATTCAGTGAATATGACGACCTTCCGCTGCGGTTCACCGGGCCTGCCCTCAAGATATAGGATGTCTCGCACAGCATGAATCAAACTCTGTCGCTTTGGATCCTGCGTTACAAGGTTCAATTCGTCAATTAAATTTGCAATTTCGTGAAATAACTTCAGGTCAGAGCGGATATCATCTAAAAAATCTTCTCTTGCATCAAATTCATCGAGAATATAGATACGATCGTGGCGTGGATTAAGTTTTATTTTTTCTGCCAGATTATTGGCAAATTCTTGGAGTGCTTCCTCAATAGTTTCTTCGTCTTCTTCCCATATTTTTTCTATCAATGTTCGATCTAAAATGTACTTCCCGGTTTTTTCTATGAAAGCCAGTACGATTTCATGGATATGAATGAAATTCTGAATGCTCTGAGCGAATGCCCCAAAGGAACTCTCGAAACGCTTTACCAATAATCGGCGCATGAATTCATATAGATTTCGCTGTTGCTGATAAATGAAGTCTTCTTCCAGACTCTTTGCCCGGCGCTTTTCATAAGCATAAGGCTGATAAATGGCCCCTTTAAACTGTCCATCTTCACCGAAATAATTGCTAATTACTGCATCATAGAAACGGGATTGTTCGGGTGTCAATTCGTAAAAAAGTTCTACCGGATCGGCAACCTCCGAAAGTTCAGTAACTTCCTGTCTATAGACAGGATCTTGTTTGAGATCTAAACGATTTCTGCGGATAACAACTGGCTCCAAAATTGCCCGAATTTCATTGGCCAATTGGTGGACCTTATTTTGCACAAGAAAAACATTTACAGACGAAGGATCTTCAAAGAGTTCTTTGTAATATTTCTCTGCACGGCGGCGCTTTTCTCCTGTAGAATTGTAGTAGCGCAGAATATAGGATAATTTCCGAAACTCATTGCTGTATCTGGCAAACCGTGCGGCAAGCTTTTCATCAAGGGTTAATGTGGATTTTCCAGTAGGAATAAAAAGTTTTAAAAGTGACAAAATATCGGAAGGAGCGTTGTTGAAAGGTGTTGCTGTTAAAAGAATTACCTTTCGGTTGGTACAAATCTGGCTCAAGCGCTCGTATGCTTCCGTGTCTTCATTCCTGAAACGGTGGGCTTCATCTACAATTATAGTATCAATATCGTCTCCATAGCGGTCGAGATATTCCTGAACCTTATCCAGCATCCCGAGAGAATAAACTTCCCAATCGTGAAGCCCGAAATCGCTTAAATACTTGTACCAGCCTGTAGCTTTGGTTCTTGAGTCGCCTACCAAGGCCGGTGGCGCGATTACAAGCCCCCTACCACCCAGTTCTCGTGCAAGCCAACAGGCTATTACTGTTTTACCCAATCCGACAACGTCTGCAAGAATTACACCTCCGTA
>QNCV01000403.1 GCA_003645845.1 Fidelibacterota bacterium
CATCCGGTTTGATAATTATCGCGTGAACCAGGGCATCGGTGACGATGTGTTCAATGAATAATTCTGATTATCGGAAACTTTTTCATTTATGAGTAAAACCGCTATATTTACCCTGTGAAAATAATTAAAAAGATCTGATTTGAGAAAATAATGACACAGCTTGAAATGACAATTCTGGGAATTATTTGGGAAAATCCGTGTCACGCCTATAATATTGAAAAAGTCATTGAAGAAAAAGGAATACGCGAACGTTTAAATATCGGCTTTTCTACGATTTACTCCACATTAAAGAAGCTGGAAAAGCGGGGAATCTTAGAGAGTAGTTACAAGCCGCAGAAAAATTTGCCCGGCCGGCGAATATATTCGATTACCTTTAAAGGCCGCCAGCTTTTTTCCCAAGAGGTCAAGCGTGCTCTTTCACAACCGCAGCGGGAAGCAAGCCTGTTTGAAACCGGTCTAAGTTTTGGCGGTATTCTTGATAAACGGGAGATAAAAGAGGCCCTGTCTTTGTATGATTCCGAACTGAGCCGGATGATCCAGCAGAAAGTGAAGGAACTGACCAGTATCAATAATCCCAGCGCAATCGAAAGGGCGCTGCTATCCCGTCCGCTATCCCTTTGGCAGGCGGAACGAAAATGGATTCGTGAATTACTGGCGCTTTTGTAACATTCAAGGGAAGAGGAAAGCATGGATAATTGGTTAAACTACCTTTCTTTTAATCCGGTTGTTTCACTGGCTCTGGTAGTGGTCTTGGTGCTGTTTCTTTTCATGGTCTTCCGAAAATTCATCAAGTGGGCGTTGATATCCTTTGTGATTCTGGCGGTTGCGGTTGGGCTTTCTTATAATGAAGCCCAAAAACCGGACCTTTTCAAAAAGTTGCAGAAACAGAGCAAAGGCATTTTGAAAGACGGCGAGAAAACCGCCAACAAGGCCATTGAAAGAGTGAAAAAGGAAATTGAAAAGAAGAATAAATAGCGATGTGTTTGTATAGACTTTTGTATCATCACTTTTATTATATAAAATATCACTTTATCAGACTTAGGCGGGCACCCAGTTAGAATAGGGTTTAAATCGATAACCGCAATTCTAATAGGAGACCGCAAAATGATAAAATATATTCCCGAACCCTTTCGGATTAAGGTTGTTGAAACGATCAAAATGACCAGCCGGCCTGAACGTGAAAAAATAATGGCCGCGGCCGGTTACAATGTTTTTAATATACCCTCGGAAAATGTCTATATCGATCTGTTGACCGACAGCGGCACCGGTGCGATGAGTGATAATCAGTGGGCCGGGCTGCAGACTGGCGACGAATCCTATGCCTATTGCCGCAACTGGTATCATTTCGAAGAGACGGTGAAGTCGATCACGGGTATGAAATATGTTGTTCCCACTCATCAGGGACGGGTAGCGGAAAACATTCTTTTTTCCACAATTCTCGAAAAAGGTATGATTGTACCGAACAATAATCATTTCGACACTACCCGCGCCAATGTTCTTGCTAACGGAGGAATACCGAAAGATCTTGTTATCGAAGAGGGACGGGACCCGGAAAAAACCCATCCCTTTAAGGGGAACATGGACACAGCACGTCTTGACGAGCTTTTGAAGACAGAGGGGCCCCGAAGAGTACCGATTGTGTTTGTCACCATCACTAACAACTCCGGCGGTGGTCAACCGGTATCGATGGCAAACATTCGGGACATTAGAAAGGTCTGTGACAAATATGGTGTTCCGCTCTTTTTCGATGCCTGCCGATTTGCCGAAAACGCCTATTTTATTCAGCAGCGTGAAAAGGAATTTGAAAAAAAGAGGATTGCTGAAATTGTCCGAGAAATGTTTTCCTATGCCGATGGATGCACCATGAGCGCCAAGATAGACGCCATTGTCAATATTGGTGGTTTTATAGCCTTTAATAATTCCCTATGGGAAGCGCCGATAAAGGAGAAACTAATCCAGATCGAAGGTTTTCCCACCTATGGCGGTTTGGCAGGCCGGGATCTGGAAGCTGTTGCAAGAGGACTTGAAGAGGTTCAGAACGAGGAATATCTGGCCTATCGTGTGGGACAGGTGCGCTATTTGGGAGATTTGCTTGAAAAGGCGGGGATTCCGATTTTAAAACCTACCGGAGGTCATGCCGTTTATCTAAATGCCCAAAAATTCTGTCCCCATATATTACCGGCTCAATTTCCCGGACAGTCTTTGGCGGTCAATCTTTATCTGGAAGCGGGAGTTCGGTCAGTAGAGATTGGCAGCTTTATGTTTGCCCATACTGATAAGATTACCGGAGAAGTTGTATATCCGGACCTTGAGCTTGTTCGCCTGGCTTTACCGCGAAGAGTATACACCAAGGCTCATATTGAATATGTTGCCGAATCGGTGCAGCAACTATTTCATAAGCGAGAGCAAATGAAAGGCATGCGTATTATTGACCACCGGGATTCGCCGCTCAGACATTTCATAGCCCGTCTGGAATTTGTTTGAATTGTAATACCCATACGATCGGATTTTATTTTGATTTTTTCCTGACAATACTCTTGCATTTTGGGAAATATTGTTAATATTTTCTACGGGAGCTTTGACAGG
>QNCV01000404.1 GCA_003645845.1 Fidelibacterota bacterium
ACCAAGGCACAAAGAAGATGTTATGTTTTTTCTTACATATAATTTTCCAATTAATAATAAAAAAGATCTTGGTGTCTTGGTGACTTAGTGGTTTCTCTTAACGTGTACGACGGGATTTATCATATCAGGTTAGACAATTTCGAGCTGCAGGCGGAGCGCATTCTGAACAGCAGTCTGCGCACGTGCCCGATTGCGATTATTTCATCTCATCATCAGAACGGCACTATCGTAGCGTTGTCCTCCGAGGCAAAGCAGGAGGGATTGTATAAAGGACTGAAAGTTTCCGTCGCCCGGCGCATGGCGCATGGTGTGAGTCTGCTGCCGTACAATTCCACTCTTTATGCCAAACTGCATCGCTATCTTTATCAAACAGTTGCCAACTATTCGCCCATTGCCGAACCGTCGGCGTTCGGTCAGTATTATCTCGATATGAATGGGATGCGTAATATTTACAAAGACGATATCCAGGCGGCTCATCTGATCACCAAAGACATTCTCAACCGCCTGAGTATGCGCAGCCAGATCGGGATCAGCGCCAATAAATTAGTGAGCAGCATTTCCACTGCTGTGGTGCCGGAAATGATTCACCGGGTGGAAGGGGGCAACGAGGTTCGTTTCCTGGCGCCGCTGGAATCCCATATACTGCCAACGGCTAATGAGAAACCGGTCAGCCGGATAATCAAATTCCTGTTCCTTTATCAGGTGAAAAATATCCAGACAATTGTCAACCAGGCAGAATCGGGACAGATACTTTTCGGCCAACATTACCGCAAATTAGCCATGGAGGCCAACGGCCGGGATAATTCCGCCGTTCAGCCGCCGCGGCTGCGGGATCATATTATCAAACAGACGGTTTTGAAAGTGGATACCAACGACGAGGACATCCTGATTGCCACGGTGCGCAACCTGGCGGAGCAGCTGGCGTATCAATTACGCCGGCGGTGTCAGATTGCGAAGTCCCTGCGGCTGGAAATTCATTACACCGATGGCTTTAAAAAATCCTGCAGCGGCGCCGTCCGCTACAACGATGACGAAACTGTCGTAACCGAGGCGATTACACTGTTTATCCGGGCTAATTACCGGCGCAACCGCATTCGTGCGATACTACTGGATGCCACGAATTTCAAAGCCGTTAACGAGCAGCTGGAACTGTTCAGAGATAATCGTCAAAATCACTTGTCCATGACGCTGGACAGTATCCGGGATCGATACGGTTTCGGAAGCATCTGCTCAGCGTCGAGTCTGTTAATACCTAAAAACCACGAAGACACTAAGTCACCAAGTTTTTTGTATAGTTATACTTAATGTAACCATGAAGATACCAAGATACGGGCAGTATGTATAATAGAAAAGAGTCCTTAGTGCCTTTGTGTCTTAGTGGTAAATAAATATGTTAGTCCATTTAAACACTCATTCGACCTTTTCCAAGATGCGCGGAACCGCTACACCCCAGGAACTTCTGGCCCGGGCGAAGGCTTACGGTCAGCAGTATCTCGCCTTGACCGAGGTTAACGGCCTCTGGGGGTTTATCCGCTTTGTCCAATTCGCGAAGGAAGCGGATATTAAGCCCATAGCGGGCACAAACATCATCAGTGCGGGTGATGATATTGTTTTGCTGGCTGAAAGCCGGCAGGGCTACGAAAACATGTGTCGCATTATTTCAGCGGTGCACGATGACGATGAGCGGTCTGCAACTGACTTGCTGAAGAAATGGCATACCGGGTTGTTTGTATTGACACACCAGGAAGCATTGCTGGAAAAACTTTCCCGATTTATTCCGGAAACCCACCTTTTTGTGGAGTTGCGTCCCGGTGTCACGGAACGGCATGCCTGGCGGCTCAGCCGTCTGTTCAATCTGGAAATTGTGGCTACCGGTGATGTTTATTTTCTGGATCCGGCCGATCAGAAAACACACAAAATTCTGCGGGCAATTGACAACAATGAAACCCTTTCGCAATTGAATCCGGCAGAGTATAAAAGTAACCGCCATTTCTTTCGTTCCGAAAAGGAGATGATCAAACTTTTTCCCAACAGTCTGGCAGCGATCAATAATTCCCGGTATCTGGCCGAAAAATGCAAGACTGACTGGAACTATGTTAATACGATTTTCCCGGATATGTCGCTGAAAGATACCTACAGGGCAAATAAAAAACTACGGAAACTCGTCTATGAAGGCGCAAAAATCCGCTATGGTGATATTACCGAAAAAATAAAAAAGCGGATTGAGTATGAACTGAAACTAATCACTCAGAAGGGGTATGCGCCCTATTTTCTCGTGGTGTGGGATATTGTGCAGCAAACGAAATCCACGATCGGACGCGGTTCCGGAGCAGCGTCGGTGGTCAGTTACTGTCTGTTTATCACGCAGGTGGATCCGATCAAATACAATCTCGTTTTCGAGCGTTTTATTCACCCTGAGCGGGTGGATATGCCGGATATCGATGTGGATTTTCCCTGGGATGAGCGCGATGGCATTCTGGATTATATTTTCAAAAAATACGGTAATGAACGCACCGCGATGGTTTCCAGTCAGGTGTTTATGCAACCGCGGTCGGCGATTCGGGAAGTCGGCAAAGT
>QNCV01000405.1 GCA_003645845.1 Fidelibacterota bacterium
CAGGGAATCATAAGGTGTTTCCCAGATATTCAAATCCACGCCCGCCGTCCGCTCCAGAGTGCCGTCATGCAACAGGATCAATACACCGTCGCTGGTTTCCTGAACATCAAGTTCGGAAAAGCCGGCGCCCAGCCGCATGGCGTTTTTCATCGCCGACATGGTATTTTCCGGTGCGAGTCCGGCGCCGCCGCGATGGGCGGTAACCACGGATTTGTCATAGCGGCCACAGCCAAAAAGCAGAACGGCCGTCAGTATCAGAATTGGAAATATTTTTCTGCGCTGCATAAATTACTCCTTCAAATCGCCAGTTTCGCAACTTAGTACAATGGGCGGCCCGATTCTGCCGCCCACTGTTACTAAGTCCATATTTTCAGCCCTACTTCATCAGGATCATTTTATGAGTCTTCCTGAAACCATCAGCCTTGATACCGTAGAGGTAAATGCCGGTCGGAACGGTTTCGCCTTCCAGGTTCTTCCCGTTCCATTGGGCCTCATAAATACCGGCTTCATACTCCTTGTTCACCAGTTCGGCGACTTTCTGTCCCAGCATATTATAGACTGTCAAATTAACAATCGTCCGCTTCGGCACGGCAAACTTAATCGTAGTTGTCGGGTTAAAGGGATTCGGAAAGTTGTTATACAGTTTAAAACTCTTCGGCAGACCAGCGATATCACTATCTATTATATTGACCTGAATACTTTCCTGTCCGTCAACCGTCAGATTGGCCGATGACTCTTTGGAATCATTGACTTCCAGATGCAGAACATAATTATCCAGTACATCAATACTGCCGTCGGGATAGCGGGTCATTGACTGATTTGAACCGCCTGGTGTTGCCGCATCAATACGCATATTATAATAAATTCCGGCATTGAAATCCTTGACCGGCGGTCCCTGTCCGTAGCGATTGCCGTAATTGCAGTACATGGCATAAGATGAATCCGCCGAGATTACCACGATGGTTTCTCCGGAATTGGCAATACCGTTGCCCAGTGTGTCGGGAATATCGGATACAAAGACCCGGCTCTTGAGAGGATTGACATTAAATCCGGGAACATTGGAAATATTACCGCCGCCGAATATTGTCACGAAATATCCCGGCTGCAAAATAACACCGTCAGGGAAGGTGAAACTGATACGCTCATCGTCGCCAACCATCCAGCCGCTCAAGTCCACCGGTTCCGTGCTGATATTCACAAGTTCCACAAATTCATCCTGCTGAGGATGCCGAACGCCGTCGCCGTTGGCATCGCCCAAAATCGGATCGTCCGAGGGATCGGCGTTAATTTCATTAATGAGAATGGATACAGGCTGCTGAAAAGCGTCGATGAAATTCGCCGTAATGACTTTCGAACTTTTCATGGAGATCGTCACCGGATTAACCGTCGCAGATTCATCGCCGGACCATTTTTCAAAGGTTTTTAATCCGTTGGCGTGGGCGGTGAGGGTCACAATATCGCCATAACCGAACTGGGTCTTCTGAGCGCTGATTTCATCCATCTCAACCGTTCCGGCGCCGGCCGGTGATACATTCACGACCAACGTATAAGCCAGAACATCAAACCCTTCGACCGTAGTGCCCGGTGAAAAATATGCGGAACTGACAACGGAGTGTTCCACGAAAGGATCATCGGATTCCTGTCCGGCGTCAGGACTGCGGGTAATGGAATAATCATTGGCGGCATTGGCGGCCGTACTCTGGGGAAATTCCCAGGGCAGACCGGTCACCGCCGCACCCGTAGGATCACCGGCTCCTGCGACGCTGCCGAATGCCAGATAGGTATTATCCAGACCGTTGGCGGATTGCAGCACCACATAATCACCGGTTTCATCCAGTCCGTCGCCAATGCTGCCGTCAGATGTAAAAACCCTGGTTAGCAACTGATCGGCATTATAACCGGGAAAACCCGTCACATTGCCGCCGCCGAAAATGACCACAAAACTATTGGGTTGCAGAATATATCCGTCGGGAAACTGAAAGTTCAGAACATCATCGTCACCCAGTTTCCAGCCCGTCAGATCCACCGCCTTTGGCGACACATTGACCAGTTCAATAAATTCATCCTGCAGGGCATCCCGGACGCCGTCGCCATTCGCATCGCCATTCTGGACATCGTCATGAGGATCGGCCAGAACCTCGTTGATCAAAATCTTCGGATCCCGAACAACCTTGATCCATTCCGGCGTAGCAAATCCCAGAGCGGAATCGGGATCTCCCAGGGTTCCCGTAAAACCATAACCGCTGGCGTCTTCGGCGACTACGCCAGAACCTTCATCGAAATGCCATAGAGCGACTGTGTACATATCGACTTCCAGAGGCTCTTCGGGAACTTCAAAATCCTCCGTGTACCGGGCAAAACCGGAAATCCGAACCTCGTCGATACAGCCGGGAAATGTCTCATAACGCTGATACCACATATCCTGCGCTCCGGTCCCGATGCTGATCAGCTGGGTGCCATTGGACACACCGTAGCATTTTTCACCTTCCGAGTTCGGCTCCATATCCTTCTGTTGTTTACCGTCAATAAACAACCGCATGGAATCTTCCGTATCCCAGACATAGGCCACATGATAC
>QNCV01000406.1 GCA_003645845.1 Fidelibacterota bacterium
ATTGAATAATAATAGTCTTATTAAAGAAAAGAGTTTTCAATTTGCGCTGGAAATCATCAGAGGTGATTATTTAACAGGATGAAGATGCAGATTCAGCGCAAAGTCACCGGGATTCTATCGCAAAAATGTCAATCTCATTAAAGGAATCTAAAAAGACACGATATCCCATTGAGATTAAGCCCTCCATTCCAATTTAAAATTTAAAATTTAAAATTTTAAATTCTCCATTATGACCCTCGTCACATTTATTAAATTCATATTTTGAACAACCAATTTTTTTATTATATTAAACACCAAATAAGCGGACGTTTTTCGAGTTTTGGATTCGGTTTTGACAACTTTTGTGATAATGCAACCGGCGTTCGCAAATACCTTTCTCAGACCCCGATGGGACTGAGAGAGGCGGAGCCGTGGGAAGACCGCCAATATCGCCTGTTAATTACCGGCGAAACCACTCCTAAAAATGATTTCCCCGGGAACAGACAGCAATTATTCAAATTAAGTCAAGCGAAATTACTGAGCGCCACTTATGTCCAACGATTCAGACGAAACCACTCTAAATGTCCTTCGAAAAGCCGATTCGCTGGAAAACCAGCGCCAACTGGCGAAGGAGCTGGGAATCAGCGTTGGAAAAACCAATTATATCATCCGGGAACTGGTTAAAAAAGGGTTGCTGAAAATGGAGCATTTCGTACATAACGAAAACAAGCACAAATATCGCTATCTGCTGACCACGAAAGGAGCGATGGAAAAACTGCGTCTCACGGAACAGTTTGTCAGACGAAAAAAAAGAGAATACGAAGAACTTGTCAGGGAACTTGACGCCATGAAGCGTTCTGCCGGAGATTGAACGGTAGAAGATTATTTCACACTCCACCGGGGTGATAAAAATATGAAAACGACTGTTAAAATATATCGTAAAAATGACCCTCAGCAGTATCGGGACGAGATTCTCTTCTGGCGTAAACAGTCGTCTGTTTATAAAATTCAAGCCCTTGAAACCATTCGATACCAATGGTTCAAATTAAATGAAAGCAGTGAAACAACTATTCCCCGATTTCGAAGAGTTTTTTCGATTATTAAACGATCATGAGGTAAGATATCTGCTGGTCGGCGGATATGCTTTTGCAGTCCATGCATTTCCGCGCTTTACTAATGACCTTGACATCTGGATTGATACAGATGTGGAAAATGCAGAAAAAATATTGCAGGTTTTAAATGATTTCGGATTTCAGGGATTGGAAATTACGAATGAAGATTTGACAAATCCCGATCGGATTATACAGTTAGGTTATCCGCCTTTACGGATAGATTTGCTCACTGACATCGATGGCGTGGATTTCTCAACTGCCTGGGAAAATAAAGATACGACCAATTATGGGAAACAAAAAATCAATATAATCAACCGCGAACTATTTATCCG
The DNA here is from genome assembly GCA_003645845.1 of Fidelibacterota bacterium. Taxonomy (GTDB): domain Bacteria; phylum Fidelibacterota; class UBA2242; order UBA2242; family UBA2242; genus B118-G9. The sequence goes on from QNCV01000406.1 coordinate 1,424, forward strand.
GAATAAATTAGCCTCAGGCAGACAAAAAGATAAAGAAGACCTCGAAAAGCTGAAATAAAAAAACATCAGCGTCAATCAGCCCCGCAAGGAGCCCTCCAGCGGGAGTCTCCAGCGGGAGTCCTTCGGACCTTCGGGCCTTCGGACCTTCGGACCTGTGGACCCGGTGGAGCGAGAAAATAAAAATGTCTAACCTTATATCTCAATTTTCTGACTGGCTCTTCTGGGATGTCGCTGATTTATCGCTCGATAAAAACCGTGATTTTATTATTGTGCGTGTCCTGAATGACGGAACAGACCGGGACCTGCGGCAACTGAAAAAACTGTGTTCGGAAAATGATATTATAAGCGTCGTCAAATCCCGACGCGGTCTCTCGATACGAACCGCGCTTTTCTGGGCAAATTATTACCAAATACCCTATCACCAATGCAAATCTTTGAACATGTAATCGATCAGGCAATGCGTGATATTTTACCGGCTCTGAGCAGGTATAGTCATTCCTTTTACCTGGGCGGCGGGACCGGGCTGGCGCTCCAAACAGGACACCGGAAATCCGAAGACTTTGATTTCTTTTCAATTAATCCATTTGATGAGAATCGATTGGCTCTTGACATCAGCGGAGCAAATGTAATTCAACAGTACCCGGGAACAGTACATGGCGTCCTAAACGGCATTCGTTTATCATTTCTGTATTACCCGGTACCGCTGATCAATGAGCCATTCCTGTGGGAAGGAATAAAAATCGCCACTGTCCCGGATCTGATCGGAGAAAAATTTAAAACCATTGCTCAAAGGGGCGCAAAGAAAGATTTTTGTGACCTGTACGCTATATTCAATTCCGGTATTTCTATTCAACAGGGCTGTCAATATTTCAAAAAGAGATTTAAAAATACAGGAATTCAATTTTACAGCATTTTAAAAGGACTGACCTATTTTAAAGATGCCGAATCACACCCGGACCCAATTTGGCTGCAAACAGATTTCAGTAACGATTGGGAAGATGTTAAATCTTTCTTTATTAAGAACATTAAAGAGTTCGGGAAGGAACTAATTTCTTGATGTTTGATGTAATGAATAACTCACCCCTGTCCTGTCAAAGACGACAGCTATATCCGCACAGAAAAAGAGAGATTTCACGCAGATCATCG
>QNCV01000082.1 GCA_003645845.1 Fidelibacterota bacterium
GAGTAGCGCAATTCGACGGTTTTCCTGATTCCCAGCTGAACCGCAAGTTCCTGAAGTTTGTTTTGATCGGGAAAGAGTTTGGATTGTTTCAGCGATAAATAAAAAAGATGTTCGTTGCGGATATATATTGTCAACATTGCAATTATGCCCGCGATCCAAAGCAGCAGGAGGATGGATTGAATTGTAACGGATACAGCCGCGCCCGTTTGCGGCGAGGGCAGGAAATTGCCCGGGTTGGCGACAATGGCGTTCAGCGGGATGACAGGCATTACCGTATGCCTGAAGAACGGCAGTCTGAAAACCGGCGGCAGGGCGGCTTTCAGGAGGAACAGCGACCAAAGGGAATAGAGCAAAACCGCCGCTTTGTTCCGCAGCAGAGCGGTAATTCCAAGCAGGAATATGAACAGAATCGTCAGATGCAGCGAATTCAGCGCGATAATCCTGAACCAGACGTCGCTGATCTGATTGAGTCGGACGATGATTTCAGTCATTTTTACGTTCCTTTTCCTGGATTAGGCGTTTAATTGTCTCGAGGTCTTCGGCATTGAAATTCTGGGTGTCGAAAAGGAATGCCGCCAGTTTTGAAAAGGAACCGTCGAAGGCGCGCCTGACGAAATGGCTGGTTTCCCGCCTGAGCGTATCGGCTTCTTTTACTTTGGCCGAATAGAAATTAACCAGGCCGATTTTTTTCTTGGTCAGATAGTTTTTTTCGATCAGCCGTTCCATATAGGTCTGAATTGTGGTATAGGCCCGGGACTGGTCGGGCGGCAGGGCGGCATGGACGTCACGGACGGTGGCTTGTCCGTTTTTCCAGATGTGCTTCATGATTTCCCATTCCAGCTTTGTTAATGTTTCAACTTTTGGCATAATATCTCCGGTGTTTATCGTTGTGCTACTACATTAGTAGTAATATAAGGGCTGTTGTAGTAGATGTCAAGGGGTTTCTAAAAAAAACTTCGCCGTGAGCATCGCAGGGTTTATAATTGTGAAAAGAGAGGGAAAGTGAATGGAGTATTGGAGTATTGGAGTGGGAGAGTACTGGGGGACTGAAAACGGGACAAATCCAAGTGATTAATCTGAAAATATCTATTGATTTATGGCGGCGGATTTAATGATCACTTTTATTTTGTCCCGCAGCAGTCGCTGAAACATTACGGCGTCCGCAGGTGATCCTTCGAACAGTCCGTAATGAATCGGAATCGCAACTTTTGCTTTGACATCGAGTGCGGCGTTGGCGGCGTCGTAAACACTGTTCATGGTATATTTTTGCCCCAGGGGCAACAGGGCGATATCACAACGGAACTGTTGCATTTCCGGAATGCGCTCGGTGTCGCCGGCGTGATATACCTCGATACCATCGATCGTCAAAATATAGCCCAGGTAATTTTTACTTTTCGGATGGAACTGGGCTTTATCGATATTGTAGGCCGGGACGGCTTTAACCGGAATTCCGGCGATTTTGGTAGAATCCCAGGGGCTCAGGAAGATTTTTTTGCTGATTCCCAGATCATTGATTTGATCACGGCATGACAGTGGGGCGACAATGATTGTCGAATCGGTTTGCAATTTCGAAATACTGGGCGGATCGAGGTGATCTTTATGATCATGCGTGATGAAAATAATATCCGCCTGATCGGAATTATTAATACGGAAAGGATCGATGTAGATAATCTGTTTACCGTTGTTGATTTTAACTCCGGACGGCCCGATCCATTCGATCGAACGTGCAAATGTTATAATCTCTTTTTCCGGAATCTCTTGAGCTATCAGAGTGGGCATTAATGTAACAAAACAAAGAAAAAGCGCAATTGAGGTTGTGGTTAATATCTTCATAATAATTAATATATGAAGTTTTCTGTTTATTTACCAGAAATGGATTGAATGATAAAGTACTGTAACACTACCAATTGAAAGTAGCTTACACTTAATCTGCAATGTGCTCAGTCTTTCGCTGAGAGATATATAGTGAAATGGCTACATTTATTGGCATTGAAATTATAGACTATTTTTCTGTATCTTTTAAGCACGGTATAAAGTATGGATATAGCCCAATGAAAAAACCGACGATATTGATCATCAGAATGGGAAACACCTATCGTGACCTGAGTAAAGATATCGGGAATTTTGATCAATGGATAAAAGAGGCTGCCCCGGAATTACCGCTTAAATGGAAAACGCAGAAGATTGACCATGTTATTCCGGAAGAGATAGACAAATATCAGGGCATTATCCTGACCGGCGCACACAATACTCTGACGGAACACTATCCTTTTATGAAAGGTATGGAACGGATTCTGCAAAAAATTATTGATAATAGGATAATGACTCTGGGAATCTGTTTCGGGCACCAGATTTTAAATCTGCTTTTAGGTGGTAAAGTGGTTCGAAATCCCCTCGGTCCGGAAATCGGTGTTACAAAGATAAATCTTACTCTGGCAGGTATGGGACATCCTCTTTTTAAAGGATTGAATATCGCCAAACTGGAGGTTTACGAATCTCATTACGATATTGTGTCGTCGGTTGCCGATAGTGTTATTGCTCTGGCGTGGAACGAAATGAGCGAATATCAGGTTTGTGTCTATGAAGGATTTATCTACGGCACCCAGTTCCACCCGGAATATTCGAAAAAGATTATGGAATTTTATATTCGAAAAAATTACGACAATCTGAAAAACGAACATTTCAGAAATCCGTTAAATATTTCCACACCGGAGGAAATTTTAAAGCGTAATAAAAATATTTCAAAATCCAGGCTGATATTGGACAATTTTCTCTATTTAATAATTCGTAAAAATCCGCTGTAAACCACATGCTTCCTGAAATTGAACATTCCTGGCAGGTCAGCATTCCGGAAGCAAAAAAGATTCAGGAACAGCTTCGAAACAGGATAGTAATAGAACCAATAAAAACAGTTCCGAAAATAATTGCGGCTGTTGATGTTTCCTATACACGCTGGGATAAGATGGGTTATGCGGTTCTTGGTGTGTTTGAAATTATCTATGACAACATAAACCGGCCAATAGCACTCAAAGAAGTGCTTGTTGAAACGTTGACCGGAACGGTGAATTTTCCCTATGTGCCCGGATACCTGAGTTTTCGTGAGATACCAATGCTGATACCGTTATTTGAACGGATCGATGACAGAATTGACCTGATAATTGTTGATGGTGTGGGCATTGCTCATCCCCGCAGACTGGGGCTGGCATCACATCTCGGCTTATTATATAACATGCCGAGCATTGGGAGCGCCAAGTCCAGACTGATTGGCAATTACCGGGAACCCGGTTCAAAAAAGGGAGATTATTCAGAATTATTTTATAAAGATGAGTTGATTGGATCGGTTTTGAGAAGTAAAGATAACTGTAAACCTCTTTTTATCTCACCCGGTAATAAATGTTCAATTGCGGATGCCCGGACAATAATTGCCGGTTTGTGTTTTAAATATCGTGTTTGTGAACCGATTCGTCGGGTGGATGCTATTTCAAAACAACTCAGAAAAAAGACATTTAAGAGGAGTTAATAATGAAACGTTTATACCGCAGTCGTCACAATCGGGTTATCGGGGGAGTGTGTGGAGGAATTGGAGAATATTTTGATATCGATCCGCTCCTGATTCGTCTGGTCTGGGCTGTTTTGTTTTTCATCGGCGGCACCGGCTTATTTGCCTACATTATTGCCTGGATTATTATTCCGGAAAAACAGTGGTTACCCGGCATGACGGAAGAGACAAATACCTATACCCGAGATAAAAATAACGTTATACCTCAGGTTATTATCGGTCTGTTGCTGATAATTGTCGGCGCAGCATTGTTGTTCAGAGAGTGGTGGTATCTGGATCAGATCTTCAGGAATATTTTTCGATTCAGCATCAGATATCTGATACCGATACTTTTTATCGGGCTGGGAATCCGGGTTATGGTAGTAGGGAATCGTGACAACGATAATTAGTGTAATAAATACCGGTCTCGGTCGCAAACAGATCAGTCTTTGTGCTTCCAGTCCAGTGCACCCACCGGACAAGCCTCAATGCACTTGCCGCAATCGGTACAGCTCAGAGGTAAAACTTCGCCAAACGCCGTATCGATATGCGTGTCAAAACCGCGGTTCTTAAATCCAAGCAGGGACTGATTAACGACGTCCTTACAGATTTTAACGCATATACCGCATTTGATACATTTATTCCGGTCGAGAATAATTGAGGGGTGGCGTGTATCGAAATTGTACTGTCGTTTATCTCCCTTGATTGCTTCCGGATGAGCGCCAAACATTTCCGAATATTCCTTGAGTTTACAGTCGTGCTTGGCTGTGCAGGAGCATTCGAGACAGCGTTCGCCCTCGGCCGCGATTTCGTCGAGGGTAAAGGTCTGAGCAACTTCGTTGAAGGTCGTTTTGCGTTCCTCTAAGGGAATTAGGTGCATTTTCTGACGGTCAGATTTACTGAAGTCCCGCAGGTGAACCAGATCATCAGGGCGCAATGACTGCCAATGTCCGCGGGTGACATTGATGGTATAGCGATCTTTGTATTTTTCGCCCTGCAGATAGGCGATAATGCCTAATGCGGCGCGGCGTCCACCGGCAACGGCTTCTACAACGGTGGCCGGACCGGAGACACAGTCGCCGGCGCTGAAAATTTTACCGGAAATCTGGTAATTATCATTATCGACGTCGATGTTACCCCATCTGTTTTTACTTAAATAATCGGGAGCGTCGGTCTTTTGGCCAATAGCGGCGATCACGGTGTCGGCTTCCACATCGAACTCCGAACCTTCAATAGGAATCGGTCTGCGACGGCCGGAAGCATCGGGCTCGCCGAGTTTCATACGGAGGCAGGTCAGGATCTTCTTTCCGTTTTTTTCTGTCAGACGAACCGGCGCCGTCAGAAATTCAAAATTGACTCCTTCTTCGCGGGCTTCATCGATTTCAATCTGTTCGGCAGGCATCTCTTTTTCAGTTCGGCGATAATAACAATAGACTTCCGAACTGCCCAGGCGGACCGATGTGCGAACACAGTCCATGGCTGTATTACCACCGCCGATGACAATGGTTTTTCCCGGATTTTCACCGGACCAGTCGTTCAAAGCGATTTTTTCCAGCCACCGGATGCCCCCTTCGGCAAGTTCTTCGCCTTCAGCGCGCATAGGCGACGGTTTCCATGAGCCGATTGTAACCGCAACGGCGTCGTATTTTTCGGTTAACTCTTCTATTGTTATATCTTTGCCGAGGGTCCGGTTGCAATGGATGTCAATCCCGCCCATTTTATCGAAGTGAGCAATTTCGGTGTCGAGAATTTTCTTCGGGAGTCGGTATTCCGGAATGCCGTATCGAAGCATGCCACCGGGTTTCGGCATTTTATCATAAAGATCGGATGCAATACCGTTCAGCCGCAGAAAATAGGCAACTGCCAGACCAGCCGGACCGGCGCCGACAATGCCGACCTTTTTACCATTCAGATCCGGGAGTTCTTCCATGTAAGTCTCATAGTACATATCGGCTGCAAGACGTTTGAAATCATTGATCGCTACCGCTTTGTCAATGACATTGCGGCGGCAGTCCTTTTCGCAGAAACGCGGACAGACCCGACCGATGGACATCGGTAAAGGAATCCGTTGTTTGATGATTTTCAGGGCTTCCAGCATGTCCCTATTGCGGCCGGCGCGTACATATTCTTCAACATTTGCGTGCGCCGGGCAGGCAATTGTGCAGGGCGCTTCGCAATCGCCGGTATGTTCGGACAACAACAGGTTCAATGCCGTCCGGCGCATATCTCTGACTTCATCGGATTCGGATTCGATAACCATTCCATCGATGGCCAGGGACGCACAGCTAGGCATGAAACGACCTGATTTGGTATCCTTAACGACGCAGACAAAACATGAGGTATTATGCGAGATACTTTCATCATAACAGAGAGTGGGAATGGTTATACCGTTTTCGCGCGCCACTTCCAGAATGGTCTTACCGCTTTCGGTTTTGTAGGTTTTATTGTCAATGGTAATACTGATTTCAGACACTGGCTGTTCCTCCCGCTATTCGTGAAATGGTATTCTTTGGACAAACCTCAATACAACTGTTGCACCGGGTACAAATATCGTCATCAATGATAAAATCGCTGGAGATTGCGTCAACCGGGCAATTTTTTATACAGAGTCCGCATTCAATGCAATTGGTTTTATCAATAAAAACCCGCACCAGATCGTTGCAGACCAGCGCATCGCACCGTTTGTCAATTACATGTCGCTCGTACTCATGACGGTAGTAGCGTAATGTCGTCAAAACCGGATTGGGCGCCGATTGACCCAGTCCGCATAGAGACCCTTTGATAATTTTTTCACCGAGATCCTGAAGAAAATCCAGGTCTTCCGCTCGTCCGTTTCCGTGAGTAATATTTTCAAGAGTTTCAAGCATGCGTTTGGTGCCGACCCGGCAGAAAGTACATTTCCCGCAACTCTCACGGGCGGTAAAATCAAGAAAATAGCGGGCTGTTTCGACCATGCAACGATCGTTTCCAATGAAAATCAGACCGCCGGAGCCCATGATTGCGCCAAGTGATTTCAGCGAATCGTAATCGATCCGGACGTCGAAGTGTTCCGCCGGAATGCAACCGCCGCTGGGGCCGCCGATCTGAACGGCCTTAATGCTGCCTTCTTCGACGCCGCCGATGTCATAGACGACTTCTCTGAGGGTGATCCCCATCGGGACTTCCACAAGCCCCGGATATTTCAGGTCGCCGGCGAGGGCGAAAAGTTTTGTGCCTTTACTGTTTTCAGTACCAATTTTGGCAAATTCTGCGCCACCCTCGTTGATTAATACCGGAATATTCGCGAAGGTTTCCACATTATTGATCATTGTGGGAAGACCGTGAAAACCTGAATCGGTGGGATAGGGAGGACGGAAGCGGGGAGTCCCGCGACTGCCTTCGAGAGAGTGAATCATAGCCGTCTCTTCTCCACAGACAAATGCCCCGGCGCCTTCTTTGATTTTAATCGTTAATTCACGACCATTGATATTATTTAAACCGCGATTTATAATATCTTTAATTGCAATTTTAAGATGCTTGATTGCCAGCGGATATTCCGCCCGGCAGTAGATAAATATCTGGGTTGCACCGGTTGCATGGGCGGCAATCAGCATACCTTCCAGAACCTGATGGGGAACTGATTCCATCATTGAACGGTCCATGAATGCAACGGGATCACCTTCGTCAGCATTACAGATCAGAACTTTTTCCGGGGATTTTTGATCGTGGAGGAAACTCCATTTCAGTCCGGTTGGGAAGCCGGCGCCGCCACGACCTCTGAGCCCGGATGTTTTGACTTCATTGATGACATCGATAGGCTGCATTTCCAATGCTTTTTTCAGGGCTGTATATCCGTCATTTTGAATATATTCATCGATGGATGTCGGATCAATCCGCCCTGCCAGTTTGGTCACCTTGATCATTTCACGGTCACTGCGTTCATGGCGAAAGGACAGGCGCGAACTCTCTTCAAGGTTCAATATTTTGTTAATAAATGCCTGTTTCGGTTCGACTTTTTCAAAAAAGACGGAACCATCATCGGTTTCAACCTCAACCAGCGGCTCGGCATAACAATGACCGATACAGCCGACACCGATAATTTCGATGTCTGAAATATTTTCTTTGAAAAAATCATAGACTTCTGCCGCACCGGCAGCTAAACCGCAACTTCCGGTACCGATTTTGATACGTTTTATCATGCTAACCCATCCGCTTATATTGTTTAAGGACTTTTAAGAGTTTTTTACGGTCAAGATTACCGTATACTTTTCCGTTAATACTGACAACCGGCGCCAGACTGCAACAACCGAGACAGGCTACGGTTTCCATTGAGAAAAGTCCTTCCGGGTCGGTTTCACCGCTATGAATACCCAGAAAATCTGAAATCCAGTTAGCCACCAGACTGGAGCCCTTGATATGACAGGCCGTTCCGTCACAAACCGAGATCTTATATTTGCCCGGCTTGATTCGTTTAAACTGGGCATAAAAACTTAAAACGCCTTCAACCTCGACTGGCGGAATCGAAAAATAATCCGATATTCTACGTACTGCGTCATCAGAGATATAACCCTCTATCTCCTGGATCTGCTGAAGAGCCTTGATCAGATTGCTCCTATCCTTGTCCAGATTCCGGAATGCTAAATGTTGGGCTGTCATTTACTCTCCTATGCAATTAAATTACTGGTTAAATAACGGTAGGAAATTTATTGATAATCGGAACGAAATAAAAGATATTCTGAACCCATTTTTCGATTCATTAAATCAATTTGGAATAGGGAGCAATTTATTTCCGATCAATTATAATGCTATTTTTCTCATAATTGGTAAAAGTATTTCAATTACAGGCAATAACCCGACCGTGAAAAACCAACTTTCAAGATAGATAATGCCGGAAGCTTTATCGGATTTCCGGTTGTTTTTAATAAAATTGTCGGCTTAGCATTGCTTTAGCAGATTTCAAATTACCGGGTAAAATGATGGTATGTAATTTGCAAATATTTCTAATCAAATTGAAAAAGCTGAAATTTTAACTTAGAATATATGAAAATTTGAGCAAGATTATCAAAACAGAAAAGGAGAGAATATGAGTTATGCGTCTGTCGAAGAATTCATGCAGATGGTTATTTCAAAAAATCCTGCTGAAGCAGAGTTTCATCAGGCTGTACATGAAGTAGTTGAGTTTTTATGGGATTTTATTCAGGAAAACCCGGTATATCGACATCATAAAATTTTAGAGAGAATTGTTGAGCCGGAACGTGTAATCATGTTTCGTGTACCGTGGCGAGATGATAAGGGTGACATCCAGGTCAATCGCGGATTTCGTATTGAATTCAATTCTGCCATTGGTCCGTACAAAGGTGGGTTGCGCTTTCACCCGTCAGTGAATCTCAGTATTTTAAAATTCCTTGGGTTCGAGCAGAC
>QNCV01000407.1 GCA_003645845.1 Fidelibacterota bacterium
CCTGAAAAAAAGTGCCCCCCATACTGCCTAATATTTCCAGATAATTGCAGATCAGACCCTCATAATTATCCCCCTGGAACAAATAGAAAGTCTTGCTCTTACCATATTTCTGACCATACTCTATCAAGCGCTCCCATGAAATAGATTGGTGCAGTTCTTCGCGAATATTTTCAAAGCCGGGAACCGCTTTAATGAGATCGTCCCGATAGTATAAAACGCTAATATCAAGATACAGGGGAATACCAAGTAAATCACCTTGATAATAACATGTCGAGAGGGCCTGCGGAAGAAATTTCGAAAGGTCCCTCTGCATAAAATATTTATCCAGAGGCTCTGCCCATTTGGCAAAACGGGGCACCCATATCTGATCCACCGCAAAAATATCGATACGACTGTTCCGGCTCCGCAGCGATCTGGCAATCAGCTCTTTGCGTTCATTCGTTGTGAATTTCGTAAAAGGCAGGTTAATGGGGACCACTTCGATTTGACCTTTGTACATTTTATTAAAGTTCTCAATGATCTTTTTATGAGCTTCTGAAATATTATCGGCAAAATATAGCCTGGTAACCTCCTTTTTCTGAAAGCGTTTCTTGTTCAAAGAAATGAGATTAAACACCAGAGCCAGTGTAATCGCAAATACAAACAGTGCAAAAAGATTATTGTATTTATTTTTAAATTTTTTAACCATTTCTTTACAAACTAATATCGTAGTGAATATAAGCGATGACGGGATATCTTCCAACCCGAATATTATTAAAATGATAATTTTAATCGAAACAGAGTATATTTCAGTGATTTAAATAAAAATTACTTGTATTTGAAAAACCGGATTTGTATATTTTTGCAAACGTTTGCAGATGATGACCAAAATCAAACAAAACGCTACAATGAAAGACATTGCCAGAAACCTGGGGCTCTCTATATCCACCGTCTCCCGCGCTCTCAGAAATCTTCCCTCTATTAATCAGCAAACAATAGAGATGGTAAAAAAAGAAGCCGAAAGGCTTGATTATTTCCCGAATTCAGTAGCCCGAAGCCTGCAACAAAAGTATACAACAACTATTGGTGTCATTGTACCTGAAATTCACCACTATTTCTTTTCGTCTGCCATTGATGGAATTGAGGATTGTGCCCATAAGGCCGGTTACACCATCATCGTTTCAAAATCCAATGAAAATTACGATAGAGAAGTTCTCAATCTCAGGACAATGGTTTCAAACAGAGTCGCTGGAATCATTGCATCGGTAGCCCAGACAACCAAAGATGGAGAACACTTCCTTGCGATTAAAAAACGTGGTTTTCCTATTGTCCTTTTTGACAGAGTCCTTGACGATGTGGATGTGAATAAAGTTATTGTAGATGATTCTCAAGGTGCTTATAACGCTACTATGCATCTTGTAAGAAATGGCTTTAAACTTATCGCTCATCTTTCCGGTCCTCCGAATTTAAAAATTTCAGAGGAAAGAATAAGGGGCTACCGGCAAGCCCTGGATGACGCCGGATTGGAATATGATGATCGGATGGTTATCCATGTACCGCTTGATGAACAAGGCGGTGTTGAAGGAATAACGAAACTTCTGGAACTCGAAAAGAAACCGGATGCCATTGTGGCGGTAAATGATCCTGTTGCAGTAGGCGTCCATAAAGAAGCGCGTTCACGTGGTTTAAAAATACCCGATGATCTCGGCATTACGGGATTCAGCAATAACCCTGTTACTGAAATGATAGAGCCTCAGTTGACAACCGTGGATCAGCATGCTTATGAAATGGGCCGGATTGCCGCCGATATGCTACTGAAGGAGATTGGTGCTGGTGAGGAAAATCACAACCCCGAAACAAAAGTAATTAAGACAAATCTAATTGTCCGGGAGTCTTCCACCAAAAGGTAAAAAATATGGAATTGAAAAAATATATATACTTTTTCATTGCAATTTCTTTATTGACCTCTTGTGGAAGAAAAAGTGCTCAAAAATCGCTGAACTATTGGGAAAATCCTGCTGTTGTAGGCTTAAACAAGGAACCGGGACATGCCACGCTTGTCCCATATAACAGTCTGGAAAAGGCGCTTCAGGGCAATCGCGAGTCATCTTCACATCGAATGAGCCTGAACGGTGAGTGGTATTTCAACTGGTCACCTAAACCGGCCGATCGCCCGACGGGTTTTTATGAAGAAAAGTTTGATGTATCCCGATGGGACAAAATTAAAGTACCAGGCTGCTGGCAATTGCAGGGATACGGACAGCCCGCCTACACCAATATAAAATATCCTTTTGAAAGTCCCCAGCCACCGAAACCACCGAAAAACGACAATCCCGTAGGTTCGTACAGGAGAACCTTCAATTTGCCTGAAGAATGGAACAAAGGACAGATTTTCCTCCATTTCGATGGAGTGAAATCCGCTTTTTTTGTATGGGTCAACGGCAAGCAGGTTGGCTACAGCCAGGGTAGCATGGCTCCGGCAGAATTCAACATTACAGATTATGTCCACCCCGGTAAAAACCTGATTGCGGTTCAGGTATTCAGGTGGTCGGACGGCTCCTATCTTGAAGATCAGGATACATGGAGA
>QNCV01000083.1 GCA_003645845.1 Fidelibacterota bacterium
GAGGCAGCGCCGGGAAGGGGAGCAGGGCTGTCTTTGAGTAAATTATCATTGCTCTGAGCAGTGCCAGAAAGTGCAGTCCCTGGATGAATCCAAACCATGTGATTAGAATAGTGTAGAATGATTTATTTTTCATTGGTCAGAGGTATTAAGAGTTATTGAATTCTGTCAATGTATATGTATCGAAAGAATCGAAAAATCGTCCGGTTCCCTCCGGTTGAATATAACTGGTTTCAAACAATCCCAGAATGGTGATACTTCTGCGGATCAGGCCTTCCCTGCCGATGTAATCGGTTATCCAGATATCCTCGTCCCAGGCACCATCATGATCGAGATCGTATAAAAACCGGACTTTATAGCAATCATAGAGTATGTCGTTGAGAAGTAACGATTCTTTGCCTTCGATTATTTTCTCAATGTGAAACGGATCATTTGGGAGAGTGCGATAGGTCCATTGCGCCCCGATTTCGAGAGGATACTCCAGCACTTTTACCGGTGGATTTTCAAAGTAGAGGGAGTCTGCAATTACCTTACCAATGGGAATCTCTTTTTGAATGTAGTTCAGGAGCTGGTGATAATTGTCAAAAACCATATCTTTGAAACGAATGTGTTTTACTGATACAGATTTTGGTAAAATCAACGAACCTTCGGAATAGTATGCGAGTAAATAGAGCCCGTCTGTCTTGTTTTGGTAGTATTGATAATTGGTATAAACATTTTTCCCGTCGTTTTCCGTGCAAATCATTTCGATAGCATTCAGCGTATCATTTAACAAATCCGTACCGGTAACCGTGTTTGTGATTTGAGATGTGTACAAGAGAGTATCAAGATAGGGTGTCGGATTTGTTGTGTCGGTATAAAAATATAACGAATAATCGCGTTCGTATTTCCAGATATTTCCCGGTTCCAGCGGGTAAATAAAATCCCTTTCGGCAGGCGGATCATTCTCATCAAGAATGCAGGCGTTGACCGCAATTAACCCAAGAAATAAAATCAGTAATCGGAAGAGACGCATTTCATTATCCCGTAAAAACACTTAACTATAAGAACAAATCTGCAAAATGACAACAGTAATTTCTAATTTTCATTTTAGCAGAAGCGCTTTCTTTATTACACATATCATAACCATCTATTGATGTGAAATAGATACCCTTTGAATGTTCTTCGGCATTCCGGATTAGGGAAAGCATACCGAGCCCTTTGGAATCGTTCTGCGCTGACTCTCATTTTTCAATAGAATTGCCATTCACAACAGCCTTTTTAAGACCGATGGAGTACCAGCCGTCGTATCCAATGTAAATTATGCCGACATGGGGAGCAAATGCGTAATATATTTCTTCGTCGCAAACCTGAGGAATATCAAATAAAAATGTCATACAGCCATAAAATGTTCCCGCCGGGACATCGATTGTTACGTTTTTACTTAATACATGAACGGTGTAATTGTAATCCTTATCGCCAAATTGAGCTTCCTGACCGAACTGGTAGATTGATCCGCTGTCCTGTGAGAAGTCAAACCAGAGATACTCTTCGGAACCCTCAAGGAGCAGGATGTTGCCGTTTTGATCGGCGCGAATAGGATAACCGAAAGATGAGCCCTCCTCATCCGTCCAATGGTAATAGATTTTATCGTTCCGGCGAAAGGAGTCATTCACTTTTCGGATAATCAGATTGTTGGAATCGGCATTTAAACGACAATAGTACCAGATATTTCCCTCCTCGAGCGGGAAGTATATTGAGGAATAATCCTTTTCCGATTCAAATAATTCTGAACAGCTGATTAGCAGAAAAGCAATTACGATACTGACATATTTGAGGGATTTTATTGACATTATGCCGAGTTCATAAGCATTATTTGAGTAGTAATATCTTATGACTTAATGTCTTGTTTCGCTGCTGTAACTGAACGATGTAAACACCGCTTGGCAAGGGATTTCCATTATGATCGGTTCCGTTCCAGCTCAGGTGATAGCTGCCGGCAGTCCGGATATCGTTTACCAGAGTTTTAACCTCTTGCCCCAGGAGATTGAGAATCCGGAGTGTAATTCTGGCGTTTTCCGGCAAATCGTAGCGGATTGTCGTGCTTGCATTGAAGGGGTTCGGGTAGCTGTGGTAGAGTCGAAATTGCTTCGGAAGGGTTTCATTTAAGGGCTCTTCGTCAACGACCTGAAATTCTTTGTAATAGAGATTATCCACGGATTCCGTAATCAGATCCGGCTGTGTGGCGCTGACGTCCATAAAACTATTGACCCATTCGGGCATTTCGGGCGGCGTTTCACCGGCCAGCATCTCCCGCCAGGCTTCGTCGGTGAGCCGTTTACCAATTGGTTGTTTAAATTCGTAATATGAAAATATTGCGCCTTTCGTCAGCCGGATGCTGCCGCCTTCATTGACGATCAAGAAAATTTCCAGCGGATAGCCGACGCCCTCTTCGAGACACATGCCGGTGTTGGAATCGGTGTGCACATCGGCGACAATTGCCATTTCATCGGTGTTGGTCTGCCAGAGTTCAAAAGGATCGTCGGCGTCGGAGCTGAGATACTGCATCAGCCGGCCAAAGCAGAAAATATTTTCGTATTCATCGCTACTTAACGGTGTATTTTCCAATTCTTTAACGGCAATATCCCGAAGAAAAAGGAGTAAATCCTCAAAAAGATCGAGTTTATCCTGAAACCCGGGCAGCATTAAATTCCGGGATTCAAGCCCCGTACGGGTAAACCGTACCAGGCTGGCCAGACGGGCGTAGAGATGCGGGTTCGGTTCCACGTAACTCTTTGGTGGACCCGGGGCAATTTTGCAGGGAGTCATACTCTGTTTGGCGTAGAGGATTGTATCGTGTCGCAGCTCAGCCCAGGACGCCAGGGCGGTCATCAGCTCCTTGTCCAGCCAGGCGATGGTCTGCATGAAATGGGGATAGCCGTCGCCTTTTTCATAGAGCAGCGGCATCAGAGAGTAAAGCCAGTTCCAGTAGAGATTCTGCGCCCATTCGGCCGGGGAGAGTGCCCGGAATTCGGTTTGAAACCGGTCAATTCTTTCCGCATAATTCGGATAGGCGGTCTGTTCATAAAGAGAATCCAGCAGATCGTATGCCCGGTCTGAACCGAGAATCGCCATGATATCCAGACCCTTCGGGAACAGCCGTCCGCCAACTTCAGGTAATACCAGGTGAGCGAACATATAGGAATCGGGAATGAAGCGTTGTCCCATTAGTCGAAACCCTTTATAGGTGGTGAAGGTGCCAAAAATCCAGTTGGGGATTTTGGGTTCCGGTAACTGTTGTGCGAGTGACATGAACTCATTCATGAGGGTCTTATTGGCGAGGCTGTCCGGGGAAAGTGTCAGGAAGTCGGGGCCGTAAACCGTGTCGGCAATTTGCCTGTAATCGCGAATATTCGGATCATCCGTCTTGCCAACGAAAAAAACCGTTGGTTCATAAATCTTTTCCCAGAGCTCCCGGAGGGGTTGTCCATCGTCTGTTTCCAGGGTGTAAAGCATCTGAACCAGTAAGAGCGCCTGAAGAGTATGCCGATAGGCCAGATCACCGAATTTTCCCGGTTCCATGGTGAAAATCGTCCAACCCTGCCACATCATGGCCTTGAAATAGGCTTTCAGGGAATCATTTTTTGTATAGTGACCACGGGGAATGAACTGACTGTAATCCAGAGCAGAAAAGTCTCCGAAAATCGGCGAGTAGTGAAAACCGTCATGATTTTCGATCAGGGTCAACTCGGAATCGACCAGCGCCGTCAGGAAGGTGGGTACGCTGATTTCGGCGCCCTTCAGTAATTTTTGAGAAACATAAAGAAATGCGAGATTGCGATAGGCGGCCTCACGAGCCTCTGATGGTTCGAGATTTGTATACTGGATTTGTGATTGTTCGATCAGTTTTTTGGTCAGAATTTCCAATTCCGGGATAAATTTGATTATCTCAATATCTGTCAGAAAGTGGTCGAAGAGCAGATGATAGATATGTAAAACGGCATCGGTAGTCACAAAAATTGGCGTCCCGTTCCAGGTGCATAAATTATAGATATCATACATCTGAGTGTATTGACTTCTTTTAACCGTGAAGTGGTTCTGTTGCAGCAGAATTAAATCGGTGGAATTGAATCCAAACAATTCAGACCAGTTTTCGACATTGCTGAAATCCGGCTCAAGGTTGAATGAGGAAACCGCCGGCGTAAATTCGGCCGGATAGGGGTAATAGGTGCCGAAGTCGGTTTCGACATTTTCGGAAATATTGGCAATCATTTGAGCTTGTGATGAAGGAATCGAAAGGATCAGGAAAAGGACCGACAGAATTGACCAGATGCACTGCCTTTTCATAGTGTTGCCTCCAAGTTATTTTTTTTTCATAATGTAAGCGACTTTGTTAATTCAATTTATGGGTTGCTTCGTAAAAATGCAATACAGACAGACATTACCAGCGATACTCCAATCCGATATCCCAGCCGCCTGTTTCCAGGATGTTGCCATTCGAGCGAACTGAGATTTTTATACCTGAACTGTGAGCATAAGTGAATCCCAGATTGACATTGGTTGTCCGGTACAGATCGGTGGCCGGTTCTGACGAATATTCCTCATAGCGATCCACTTCATGATCATTAACCGTAATAACGTTACTTTCCCATTTGCGGCTGATGACATAGGGATACAATAATCGGCCTTTTGTCTTGCTGTCATCGTAAAAGTAATGGATTTCACCACCAAAGATCAGTTTGAAACCATCAATAACCTGTATTTTGATTCCGATTGGGATAGAGGCTGTATACTGGTCAGATTCGCAGGTGTATTCGTATTTTTTTTGGTTGGTATTTAAGTACTGGTAGGTCTTGGGATCGTACAACTGCCGGTTACTATATTTGCTGAAAAAATAATCTGATTCTTCGCGATATTGATTCTCGATATGATAAATATCAACCAGAATGCCGCCGAAAATTGACCAGTCTTCACCGGTTCGATAGATATAGGAAGCAAACCACTTCCAGCGGGTTGTTTTTTCCTCTCCATCTCCATTATATATCTGTTGGCTTTTGGATGAGGAGGTCATGCGCTGGAAATGGTAACCGTTGTCGTAGGTATCATAGGTCCGGTCGCTAAAAGCTGTATCTGTATTCATAGTTGAAAAGCTTAGATCAGAATGACTTTGACTGTATCTTAAAAAAGAGCGAAATAACAGCTTATCGGATAATTTTTTCTCGAAGGTGACGTTCAGATTCTGTCGTTTGGCTTTATCGTCAAAGGATTGGCGACTGGTCATATCATAATCATTCAGACTGAAATAACTCGGGTCAGTGTCTCTCTCAGACCATGAATATGATGTGTCGATCGAGTGTGAACTTTCGTCTGCATTTCCGGTAATCCATTCGCCATAGATTCCCCAGGTCGTTTTATCGTCTTTGTGATATAACAATCCCGCCCCGATGATGAACTGATTGCCATCGATACCCAAATCCTCCTTATTCAAATCGGCAAAACTGGAATGAGGATACGTTCCATGTCTGGAATCGTAAAGGTCACCATCGCGACGATACGTGTAATTACCGATTTTTAACCCAAGATCAAACCGCTTGTTCAATCTATAGCCCGCCATTGCCTCGGTTTGTACTCCAAAATGAAATTGCTGGTTGTCGTCGACTTCCAGGCGCTGAGGTTCCAGATCGTCGGCAATCCAGGCCCGATCAAAGTAGGCGTCCATTTCAAGATAACGGTAATCCCAGGAATAGGATTCACGGAACGGTCCGTAATCAAAAATAGTGCGATTGGTAACACCGATTTTCAATTTTTCCGTCAAAGGCATTAACAATGCGATATTGTACTGGGGCATATTTTGTAATTGAGCGATATAGGTCTGCCCGTACCAATTTGGATAAACCAGATAGTCCGGCACTCCATACATCGGAACTACGGTTTGATCGGAGGTGTTGGTAGTGTAAAAGTTCAGATTCAGGTAAAGTGCACGTTTCTGAATATTAAGCAGATAAGCCGGATTCCAGCTCAGGTCACCGTAATCATCTCTGACCATGCCGCTGACATCCGATGTGAAAAGACTGAGCTCAATCGTCTTGAAATTGAATGGTTCCATGAAATACGGAACATCGGGTTGCCGGGTCACCGGCAGTGGCACATCGGCAAAAATAAGTCGGGTCAGAAAAATGGTAATTAGAAGAACAAATAATTGTTTTCTCATGATAATAATCCTTATAATTATTCCGGGTATTCGGGTTTGGAAATTTTTCCGAGAAACAGTATAGCCCCCGTATCAATTTCGTGGATGGCAAAAATGAATGGATGATCAACGCGCATGGTTGGGATTGATTCACCGCCGCCACCTGTTGATGTAAAACATATCTCCACTGATGTCACCGCTGCGGCTTCGGTTCCTTCTTCACTGACATCAATAAAGGTTTTATGCATTACTTTGCTGATGTAAAGCCGGACATCCGGATTGATGCGTGAGAAATCGGCTTGTACCGGGTTGAATGCAACCGACATACCCAGTTGGCTCAGTACATCGTTTAGCTTTTTCTTGTATTCCACCTTGAATTTTGGCAGATACAGATTCATTTCGGTTTTTTGCAGGTCATCAAGCCAGGTATTCCAGACAGTTTGATCGATTTCGGAAATGAAGGAGTCGATATCAATGTTCCGTTCGGGCAGAATGACCAGCATACGGTAGTTGCCTGCTCCGTAAGGCAAATCGACCACCTGGCAGGTATTATCTTCGTAATAAAGATGTTCACATTTATAGTTCATTAACTGACAATCTATCTGCTCGGATGATGAAATGTAAAAAGGCGCCGTCTGAGTCAGGTCCGGATTGAATTCGTAGGTCCAGCTACCATTAAAATAGATTGCATTGATCAGAAACATGATGGTGGTTGCGTCAATTGGTGGTTCGACAATTTGCGGTATCTTTTCATTTGTATTTTCATTCACCCAGGCATTGATGATGTCAGCTGCATCGCTGCGTGAGAAATCCAGACTTTGAATCAGCGCATCAAAGTAGTTTGTATTTGTCGTGATAAAGGTATCCAGAACCGGAAAACCTTCCCGGCACCAGATCGAGTTGGCGATTCGAAAGTCAACCGAATTATCAATCATCCGTAACCGATCAATCAAACTTCGATAGGATTGGTTGATTTCATCGGACGTTAGATTTGTAAATCCAAGTGTCGTCTTCATATCGTCAAAGGTTTTGCCGGATGCGCCGTTCAGTGTCATTCCCAGGGCCATGGAAACGCTGAACGGCGACAGGACAACATTGATTTCCGCGCTATTTTCAAGAGATTCTCGAAATAATTCAAAACCGAAACTGTTGCTGTTTGCGGTAATCTCTTTTTCTATTTCTGTCAGAATACGGTTATCACCCGATGGGGATGTACCGGGATTGCCACAATTTTGAAAGCTTGTCTGGAACAATATTAAGAATATTACAGTCATCCTTCTCATCTTCTTATCTCCTTTTTTTAGCGATAGATATTGTAGCGGTATAATCATTAAAATCGTAGTCACCGGGATGGACCGGATAGGGATTCAGAGCGAGCAATTTTAGCTGATATCCTAAAGTATCGGTCGCTACATGCCGGGCGCTGTCTTCAACGTCCACATACCCGAATATTTTTAGCGGTATCCGGATTTTCGGTTGGTGCCCGATCCGGAACCCCAGCGATATTTCCGCCTGACCTTCCCAGAAGCATTGGACAAAGAGCGGGCAGCGGCCATCGTTGATTACATCGATAAAATCCAGCAAAAGGCTGTCTTCCGGAAAATAGGTGCTGTTGCCGACTTTGATTTCCACCGTATCCGGTACGGATTCGTGGTAAGTACTGATCAGTGGATTATCCAGGCAGGCGGGCAGGAGAATAAAAATTGCCGTACCTACAGGTATCATTACGATGATTCTTGAATAGTTCATGCACGACTCCTCATTTGTCAGATATTGAAAAGACAAAGATCGTTCCAGTTATTCTCGTCGAATAATGTGAGAAACGATAATGATAAATCTCAGATTTCTGATAATAATATCAGTTTTTTGAGGGTTTTAATTTTATGTGGAAAGAGTGAGATAATTTACAATCGGTAAACAATACCCATTGACCCAAACCATTTATCGTAAAACCGGTCGCTGTAGGCTGTTTCGTTGCGAATGTAAGCAAGTTTTCCCTGCAGGGAGAAGCGGTTATTAAACGGTCTTTCCCAGCCGAATAATAATTGATTCTGAATGTTTTGTTCGGGGTCGGGATTGGCAAGGATCCGCAGCCGATCAAGATTATTGGTGTATTCTTTTAGCTGAATATCGATAATCATCTGGGTGTAGAACCCGATAATTTTTTCTGAAATCATAAACCGCCAGGCGGCGGCCTGAAAGGAGGCCTCGGGGCAGTTGGAGGCATTGGCCAGGTAACGGAAATACATGCCGATGATTGGCTTGTGATGTTTTTCGAAGCCCGCCTGAATCAGTAAAAGATTGTCTTTCTGTAAAACAGATTTACCCGCATTTGAACTATCGAGAGAGGTAAAAGCTCGGTCCGAATAGCGAATGGAATACCGTGCAATTTTAACCGAAGACGCAGCTCTTGGATTTGGTTTATGTTCAATCCGGAGGAAATACCCGCGATAGTCCGAAGTAAACTGACTGAACGACGGGAAACGATTATAACGGTAGTTTCCGCCGAAACAGATCGATGTGGAATGAAAAGAATACTTCAGGCCCATATCAATTAGCTGATTTGAATATCCGTTGGCGGCCTGATACCACTGTTTATTAAATACTTCCCCGCTCATTTCGAGAGCAAACCCTTTCGAGAAGAGATAACTGTATTGAATAGTCAGAAGGTTGACGGATTTATCTTCTGAACGGTAATGATGGTAATGAATAAGGTTTGATAAGAGATTCAGCTGAAGA
>QNCV01000408.1 GCA_003645845.1 Fidelibacterota bacterium
AGAAGTAGCCTGAGTAGTTCGACAATGTCACATTGACCTCTTTGTTCGCCGAAGGTCTCCTGACCGAGGCGGAACAGCCCTGTTTTAGCCCCAAAGTGGCTCGGCCAGGAGACCTCGCCCAATGTTAAGGGGCAAATCCGGCGTCATTAAGCGAATGTGCCATTGTCAAGGTAGTTACCCCGAAACAAGGGTTGCCCCGGCAGGCGTCAGGGGCAGGTATCATATACTGATGGCACTTTGATTTTGTGAAAAATGCAGTAATTCCCGTTTTGGGATTCACTACCGGACACTTTTCTAAAGAGCTGACTCATGGTATGCTTTAGCTCCTATCACAAAACAAGGAGCATACCATGAGTGACAACCGACGCAGGTATCGTGCCATAAAAGACGCAATCAAGCAACTCTATCCAACCGAACCGAGGGGCAATACGGCCCGACATTTGCATACGCTGGCCGCGCTCATCAGTGGCATCGTAGGTAGCAAGAGTACCAATCTGCCTGCCGTAGCGGCCAAAGTGCCCGATGGAACCAAAAGAGAAAGCCGTGTAAAAAGGGACACTGTTCGGTTCTAGTTGCCACAAAGCGAATTCGGTCGCCGAAGTGAGGCAGGCACTCGACATGTTGCCATGAGTGAGGATAATGAGCAGAGCAAACTCAAGTCTACCCCGTCGAGAGAAAGAGAGGGGCTATGCTCAGAGTCCTCATTTGCCTGGCCTTGGTCATTTCTCCTGTCCAAACCTGGATGGCATCGGTCGTCATTCTCGTCTGTGGCTCGATCCAGACAGCCCGGCCGACCGCGCAGGGAAACAGCACGTTGCTTCCCGTTCTGCTAACGGGACAGCCTGCTCCCCGGCTGGAGGAAGAATGGCGGGTAGTGCTCGCCAGAATGGACGTGCGATACCGTCATCTGGTGATAGAGTGCTTTCACGGCCAAGGGAGACGAAGGCGATGGCGCTTTCGGCGGCTCAGAAGACACCGTCGGCGACATCGGTGGCTGTCGGCTGTTGCCTGGCGCAAATTGAAGCGGGTGCCGGAGAGGATTGTCCAGAAAGAGATTGGTCAGGCGATAACCCCATTGATGGAGACGGAAGCCCAGGCTGGTGCGCTCCCTGGCTTTCGTCTGCCGGTGCAGATCGTAGTCGTCACTCCCGACTACAGCCAGACGGTGTGCCCGGACTGCGGGGGGCCAACCAAGCGCAAACGCTCCTACCACATCCATCCGCAGGACGTCAACCTGGAGCAGCCCACAGTCCTGCAAGTCTACCGCGAGGTGCGCAAGTGTTGCGACTCGGAGTGCGGGAAGCGTTTCGTTCCCGAACTGGATTTCATGGAGCCACGGGGTCGCTTCACCAAACGGGCCAAGCAGAAGGCGATAGCCTCGGTCACCGAGGATGGTGTGCCGCCGGAGCGGGTGCCGCGACGGATGTGGCGTGACTTTCACGTACGTGTGGCGAAGTCTACCGTGTACGAGTGGGTACACGCGGAGGCGGAAGCCGACCTGGGAGAAACAGAATACACCCAATGGGTGGTAGCCCGCTTCAGTGGCGTTGTGGGCATTGATGAGGTTCACCTGCAGGATGAGGAGGGCAAGAAGCAGTACCTGGTGGTGGCCGTGGACCCCATCAACGACCGCACGATTCTCTTCGACCTGGTCGACAGCCGCGACAGCGACGCGCTCAAGGGCTTCTTGGAGCAACTCAAAGGGATGGGGATCGATCCACAGGTGGTCATCACGGATATGTGGAAGGCGTATCACAGCGCCATACTCGACGTCTTCCCCGAAGCAGAGCATCAGTTGTGCGTCTTCCACGTCATCCAGGCGGTGATGAAGCACACCAACAAAGCCATATTGACCTACCGGCGTGGGTTGCCCAGGGAGACGGAAGCACAGAAGGCTATCAGGAAGGAATTGTGGGACTACCGCTACTTGCTGCTGAAGGCCAATCACAAGCTGAGCGACCGGGAGCGCAAGCGACTGGAAATGATTCTGGATGCTCACAAGGGTACGGTGCTTCCCGAAGCCTACCAGTGCAAAGAGGCGCTCCTGGCCCTCTTCCGCGAAAGCGAGGACAAGGATGATGCTCGTGCTCGACGAGGTGCGATCCTTGAGCGGTTCGGCAGTGTTCCTGAGTTGAAGAAGGTGCTCGACGTGATCCGGGGCGACGACTTCGAGCAGATGATCGTCTACCTCGACTACGAGAACCTGGACAAGACGAACAACAACGCCGAGCGGGAGAACCGGGTCTACCAGAAGGGAGAGAAAGTGCGCTACCGGGCGCGCAAGACGCGTACACGGCTCAACTACGTCAGGCTTCGGGCACGACAACGCAACCAGCGCAGTGCTGAGCGAAATGACCACCTGAGGCGCAGAAAGAAACGCCGCGCAGCATTCGCCGGTCGAGTCGACGCAGTAGTAGAGCGAGAGGCGAGGAGGTTGGCAGCGTAGCGAGTTTCGAGAAGCACCCGCAGCGGGGCTATCCTTGAACGTGTGAGCATCGCCTCCGGCCAGGCCCAAGGCTCCGTGCAGCCGCTCTCTTGGCTGAAGCGGATGCCT
>QNCV01000409.1 GCA_003645845.1 Fidelibacterota bacterium
CTTTTTGATCTGTGTTCTGCATCATTTATAACTGACGTACTCTTTTTCTTCAATTAAATCGGAATTGAACTTCAGATTAATTTGTTTTTTGATCGTCGCCCGTTCATCATTGGTAAAATAGACACTCCTGGCCAGTTCAATAAATTCATCATCAAAGGATTTTTCAGCCTCTTTTACCCTGATCTTGTCTTCAATATCCCAGAGTTTCAGATTGATTGTTTTGAGTTTTTTAAATTCTTCTGATTCGGGAGTAATATCACTGGTTTTCAGGCTTTGTAAAAGAATTTGATATTCCTTTTCAACATTTTTTCGTTTTTCCGGGTCTTTGAACTTATCCAGTTTTATAGAGAGGATTGTCAGTTTATCAACAATTTCGCCAATTGATACATCGATTTTCAATATTAGCCCCTTTTTATATCATCTAATATTTTCAGAAAATGTTTTACTCGCAAAAGATAACTTTCATATTGATTAAACTTTCCCTCTTCAAATATGAATTTATCATCTTTAAAGATAAAGCGACCGGGTTTACCATTTATTCGCATTAAATCATCTGTTGACTGTCCAAACAATGACTGTAATTCATTGACGAGAAATTGGCCATTTTCTGTTTCAAATATATCAACATTCATCGATAAAAATTGGCCTTTGTTACATATGTCTTTGACAAGAAAAAGTAACTCTTCCGGTGGTGTATCCCATCCTTTAAGTCTGGTTCCACTGGCAAATTTTCCCTTTTTTAATTTTTTGTGGCCAAAATACGAGTCATCAATTTTGACTATTCGCCATTCCCACCTTATGTTGTGATATTCCTGAACAATCAAATGATGGCGTTGAAAAGTTCCGAATGCCGGAAAAGGAATAATTTTACCTGATTTCTGAGCTGAATAGCCGACCGCAAGTTTATCATTTTTTATTCCGAAAGTCAAATCGGCGATTCGTTTCGCCCAAAATCTGGACTTTACAATTTTAACTCCTTTAGCGGTGGATCCTGTATTTAGTTTTATTACAAACGGAAATGTCGCATTCTTTAAATAATTCAAGTAATCTGTTTTCCGATAGAAAACCCATGTTTTAGGCCGAGGGTAATTATTAATTTCAAGCCAATAGGAAGTAAAACGTTTATTTTCATAGATCAGCAGTTCTTCATAACTGGGATATATTGGTTTTTTAAGAACTTTGTTAATGAAATATAAACGTTCGTCAAAAAGGCGGTTTCTCTCTTCAAATTTTGATGGCGGCCGGCATAGAAAACCATCACAATCAGAATTCATCACATCTTTTAACCAATCAGGACTGATGATATCGACGATTTCATAATCGACGCCCAATTCTTCACAGGATCGAATGTAATTTTTATGCAAGTTCCGGAATGCTGTAAAAATGCCCAGTTTCACTTGTACTCACTGATTTTATTTAATATAAACGCTGCGGCCCTTTCACCGGCTTTACCATCGAGTTTATCAAACATAATAGAATTGTATTTTTGCCGTGCAACCGAATGAAGATTCGGATTTAATATTGCTTCGTTCAGCGCTGTTTTCAGTTCCGCAAATGTATTCACGCGAAATGATATCTGGTCGAGCATTTCCCGGATTTCGCCACTGAATCGTTTTCCTTTATCAGTTCTGAATGTAATAATCGGTTTGTCCAGTGCGCAAAATTCCGCAATGATAGAACTGATATCGCCGACCATAACATCACTGATCATCAAATAAGGCAAAATATCTTTTGTTTCAATATAATGAACCTGGCTGTTGCGCCGCACAAGAGTTCTGTTCTTTTCCGTAACCCAGGCATGCAACGTTACAAGAACATTGTACTTATCAACCAGTTCCGATAACCGGCCGGCCCATTTGTCGATCGCCGACATTCCCGATTTTTCCCAGGTAGCCGTAAATATTATCGTTGGTTTCTGAACATCAAGATTCAATTTCTTTCTTAATCGGGCCAGTTCATTTTCTGTTATTTTACCATTGAATGCATCATCTAATTTCGGATAACCGATTGCAACGGCATTTGTTATCCCTTTTTTCTCGGCAAGTTTCACCTCTTTTACAGAAGTCATAAAATAATAATCAAAAGCGTTATAGCGTTTTGCCGAAACAAAATCCTTAAAATGATAGGCGCCGTGGCGCATGCCGAACTTCAGGATTCTTTTCTCAGGGAACTTTCTGACAATATGACGGGCGGCAATTAAAACATCGGGAAACGCGGGATATGTTGTACACTTTGATACGTTGTAATTACTGATCAAATCATTTTTAATTCTTCGGTTCTTTGCGACTATTCTGCAATTTGGAAGTTTATCAATGACATCCTTAGCAACGATATAGTCAACCGGTGTTCCACAGTAAAACACGATATCCAAATCCCGCCTGAATATCAGGCGGAATAGATGAATGATATGCCAGGTAATGCGATAAGGCCAATAGATAATATATTGCGAATAATTCATTAAGGAATTTATTTGCTGTTTTTAATAGCAGATTTTAGCTGGGTTGTCGAGATATCCTTTGTCCGTTCCAGGTAGACGACTTCACAGTAATCC
>QNCV01000410.1 GCA_003645845.1 Fidelibacterota bacterium
GATAACTGAAATCCGTAGTGAGGATAGTATTTTTTGATATATTGATTTTATTGAAGTTATACCACTACTTCGTTAAACTTGGGCTAAGTATATCGGTTGCGCCTGTCAAAGTCAAATGTTTTATTTGTTAAAACCACAAAGACACTAAGTCTCTAATAATTAATATAATACAAGTATTTAAATATACTGAATTAACCAAAACTTGTTTTAACATTATTTTCTCTATTTTTTTAATAAACCTTAATTTGTGCCTTGGTGTCTTAGTGGCTATGAATAATTTAGCTTAAGTCGCGTCAATGTTGTAATCTCCCGATTTTATACTAAATTAATCACAACTATTGAGATCACAACAATGCGAAATACCTGGATCAAAGCCTTTCAAATAATCAGTATTTTTCTACTCGTCTTCCTGGCAGTCAGCACATTCATTCCCCAGATCGGTGAATTTCCGCCCGGTGAATACCCGGGAGCAGCGAATGGTCTGATCAGATTTCTGCATCTGGATCAGTTCTATAATTCACCGCTCAATGCTGCCCTCTGGGGACTTCTGTCGTTTATAATTATCGGCAGCGTGCTGTTCAAAGGCATTCGCAGCCCGATTCAGAAAATCATTCACATCATTCTGGCTATCTCATTTATGGTTATCGCCATTGAGAAATCAAGCAATCAGCGCTTCGATATCTCCATTCATGAAGGCGAAACCATCCATTTCGCCAAATATGTAAACACCGAATCCGATAAATACGATGTCACCATTAAATTGCTTAATTTTGAGATTCAGATGCACCCCGGTCATAACATGCCGAAAGCCTTTATCAGTCATCTGCTGGTCAATGGGCGGGACACGATTCAGCTGGCCGTCAACAAACCGGTTTCCATCGGTCATTACCGGCTCTATCAAAGCGCCTACGATAAAAACATGGTGTTTAATCTGAATATCAATGGCATCCCTTATCCGGTTGGTTTCGGTGATTCGATCACTGTCGATAACAATAAGTATATTCTGGAAGGATTCGATCACCAGCAGCGTGTTTTTCATCTGAAATACAACGGTGATGACATTTATACCGGCATACAAAAACTATTACAGGTTGACAATAACAGCATTACGATCATGCCGGGTGAAATGCGTTTTACCAGCATCATCGACGTTGCGGAAATCCGCTGGACAAAGTTGTTGCTGTTACTTGGATTATTGTATATCGCCGGCCTGGCCCGGGCATTCTGGCGGCGCTAATATTTAGTTGCCAAACTGACTGAAAAAATCCTCCGGAGTTAATACCGGTATCCGGGCATCCATCGCCCGTTTCGATTGCACATCATCGTTATAGCCCCAGGCCGCCAGATAGAGATTGACACCGGTTGATTTGGCCTGAATCAGGGTATCCACCTGGTCTTCGATAAAATGAAAATTTTCAGGCTTTATCCGATATTTTTCCAGCAGCATTTCAATGATCCGGATCTTGCCGGTTTTTCGGTCAGCCGAATAAATATTTTTATCAATGAATTCAATTGATCGGGCATCAAAAATCGCCAGGACATTTTCCTTTAATTTTGTCGTAATAATGAATAACCGTTCCTTATTACAATAATCTTCCAGAAATTTCCTCATGCCGGGATAAAAGGGATTCAGCTCCAACCAGCCCGATAGATCCTCTTGAATGAAGCGGGCGCGTTCTTCGTAAAACAGTTTTCGGAAGACAGAGTTCAGGCGTTCATTCTCCGCAAGAAAACTGTCGAAGTCTCGCTGATTTTGAATCCGGTTTCCCTGCTGTAACGCTAAATGGATAAAGACAAAGTCCTGACCGTGCCGGATAAAATTCCGCAAGCGGCGAAATTCAGAAGCAATTTGCCCATCGATTTCGCCGGGAGATGAAATCCGATCCGGGCAATTCCGGTAAAGAGCCAGGGCATTATGGGAAACCGTCAGGCATTCCTCGATACTATCGAGTACAACACCGTCAAAATCAAGGGCCAGAATATCGGTTTTCGGATTGAACATATTTACCGTCTTAACCGTTTTCCAATGCCGGATTCTGCCTGAATAACTAAATCGTCGGATATTTTCTGATGTCGGCGGATCAATTCCGGCTCGTCCAGATTTTTCACAATCCCGTTTTCCACAACCACATTACCATTGACAATAACAACATCCACCGGACTCTGTGCCGCGCAAAATACAATCGCCGCTGCGGGATCATGCTGGGCCCCGGCGTATTCGATCCGATCCATGGAAATCATGGCGATATCGGCGCATTTCCCGGGAAGGAGCTGCCCGATGTCATCCCGACCGAGCGCTTTTCCGCCGCCCACCGTGGCCATCCACAAAACCTCCTCCGTGTTCAGCCAGAACTGCGATTCCCGTAGTCGGCTAATCAACATGGCGTTGCGCATTTCCAGAAGCATATTCGAGGCATCATTGGATGCCGAACCATCTACACCGATGCCTATATTTATTCCGGCACTCAGCATCTCTTTGATCCGGGCGATCCCCGAACCGAGCCGCATATTTGACGACGGACAATGGGCTACACCAATTCCGGC
>QNCV01000411.1 GCA_003645845.1 Fidelibacterota bacterium
CAGATTCCTGCTGCCATTGGTGCGGAAAAAGATGTCCCGCTCCAGTAACCCCATTGATATTCACCCGCCAAGGAACTGTAAATTTTCACTCCCGGTGCGCACACATCTATATAATTCCCATAATTTGAAAAATCTGCTTTAAGATCGAGACTGTCAATTGCCGAGACAGAAATCACGTCATCATAGCTTGAAGGATATGTAGGAGTTGAGGTATTATCATTGCCCGGTGAGGATACTATTATAATTCCCGAATCAATTGCAGAATTAATGGCATGCTCAATTATATCGATAGTGTGATATGTTCCAAAACTCATATTTATTATTTTTACATTACTTGAATCTATAAGCGCGGTATAAATCGCCTGGGCGACATCAAAGCTGCCAGCATAACCATCTTCATCAAATACGCGGAAAGGCAATAATTTCGCACCCGGGGCTATTCGCCTAATAATGCCTGATACAAATGTTCCGTGACCATAAGCATTGCCCGGAACCTCATCCGGATAATAATCGTCATCCACAAAATCATATCCCGGTAATATAAGATCATTCTCAAAAAGCGGGTGGGCTAAGTCTATTCCATTATCAATCACTGCTATAACTATGTCGGTCCCGACCGCAATAATATTGGCTGAGTCATTACCGATGGAATAACATCCGCCATCTTCGTAATAAATCGGCGGACTTTCGCCCTCAAGCAGGGGCGGTTGATTTTCGTCAGGAAATTGTTGGCTAATCTGAAAAGTCTCAGGAAATCCCATTATATAATTTGCATGAGCAAATTTCACATTCGGATTGATATTCAGGGCTTCGATAATTATCTCGATTGGCAGGCTACCCGGAAATTGAGTCAAATAAGTACTTAAAAAATCAATACTGTCAATAACCTCGCCTTGATAATTATCGATAATCAGTTCGATATTTACATCATCAACAGTCTCGATGATTATTTGATCGTCAACAAAACTCATGTAAATTGTATTGTTGTGCAGATAGCCATCAGCTGATTGGCAGTTTTCATAAAAACCGAGTTCCAATAATCCGGAAACGCAAACCTGATCACCCGCCTGATACGAAGCAGTATTTGCCAGCTCAAGAATTAATTGATCCTGGTTCTCGGAATGGAATAACAGACAATCGGATTCCGTAACTAATATACCGCAACTATGATAACTTTGAGTAATATCGCCATAAACGCCGTTATTTATACCAAGCAAAAGGAAAACTGCCAAATATAGCATATTATATTTTAATCTCATAACAACCTCCCTTATCATGCACTGATAAGAACAAACGCTCCCCAATGGGCCGGATTCTCGGTTATTTCATATACTTTGTCCGCCGCATTTTTATAAGCAATAAAAATATCTTGTTTTTTTGCCAGCATATTATAAAACTCATTCATAAATATTTTACTCACCACATCCGAAACTGACCAAAGAGTGGCCAGAATATGTTTTGATCCGGCCAGACCAAACGCCGCGGCCAGGCTGAATGATTCCCCGTAATATAATCCGGGTGCAGCCGTCTGACAACCGGATAACGTAACCAAATCAGCATTAATATCTACGTCGAATAGATTAAACGGGAAAAATGGCCCGTCATTCATAAGGATCTGTGAAAAAAGCGGATTTTCGCAGGATCTTGAAGCATGGGTGGCAATGTGAATGAATCCTCGGGTCTTTTTCAGTTCTTTATAAAGATTACCAGTAATTGCCTCATTATCCATGTAGATTTTGGCATTATCGAAGTAATTCAATATATCTTTCGCTTCTTTTTTTACATTTGGAAGATGTTTAAAGTCCGGTGCAAAGACAGAATTTCTCTTTCTATTAAAAGCGTGTTTCGATTTCGTTCTGTTAACAATAACATCCGGATTTATTATTATTCTATACTTAAAGCGATCTTTTAGAAATTGACCGTGCGGTCGCTTCAGGGCACCAAATGGTATCTGGCTGAAATGACTATCGATCAAGAAATATATTTTATTATCGTCCATTATTTTCTCAACCGGTTTTATTAATATATTATAAAGTTTTTCAAGATAATGTTCGACATTCGCTGATGACGCATAACAGTTATCCAGGCTTAAAGTTGATTTTTCACATATAAAATTCAGTTTTCGGATACTCTCATTAAAGTCGATGGTACTATCAGCAAGTTCGATGCAGTGTATTTTCTCGGCGTCGGCCAGAAAAACAACCAGACGTGAATCAATTATTATATAATTTATAAGGATTTCATCATCACGAATATATTTTATAAAATCACGATCGATTTTGGATTTTTGATTCGGCTGTAAAAACTCTGGATATAAATAACTCCTCACTTTTCTCTCAACATCCCACAATTTGTTTTCAACCGAATAAATACGGGATGTCGAGGTTAACCCTCGTTGCCGTTCAACTGAGGCCTGATACATTTTTTTTAGGGTCGCTTTCAATTTCTCTCGTTTTTCCAATAAATCCGGCGGTACATTATCCGATTTTTTATTTCTCAATGCGTCTTTGCTGACGGTCAGCTCTATAAATTTCAATCGTTCC
>QNCV01000412.1 GCA_003645845.1 Fidelibacterota bacterium
ACGGGGCGGACCGGGCGGCACGGGGCGGGACGGCTTTTCCTCAACCACCACCGGCTTCCGCTGCACCGGCAGCGGCGACGACGGCCTCACCACCTCCTGCGACTCGATCACACTCGGCGGCACGACCTCCTGCACCGGTTCCACATCCGGCGCGGCCCGCTCCTCCCGCCCCCGCACCGGCGGCGACGGGCGTGACGGCGTCGGGCGCGGAGCACGGGGCGGACCGGGCGGCACGGGACGGGACGGCCTCACATCACCCGTCACCGGCTTTCGCTGCACCGGCGGCGCGGCGGCCTTCGGGCGGGGCGGCGGCGGAGACACCTTCCGCTCCCCGGTCGGAGGCTCAGGCGGCAAAGGCGGAATCCCCTCCTGCGCGGCGGCCTCGTCCTCCTCCGCCCGCTCCGTCGGCCCGGCCTGCATCGGCGGCAGCATCGTCTCCCCGGCGGACGGCATCGGGGGTCGCACCTCCTCCACCCGGCTGTACAACCGGGCACGCGGCGGCAAGGGACGGGGACGCGGGCGCGATGGCTGTCTCGTCCGCGTCGGCTTCGCCGTCGTCCGAGGACGCGCCGGCCGCCTGAAACTCGGCCCCGTCGTGAGCGGCTCAATGCGCTGCCCGACGGTGAGCATTCCCGGCATCCGTGTCGTGGTGGCAGGCTCATCACCGCTTCCGGCGGGGAGCACCAAATCCAACTCCTCCCCCCAGTCCAGCGGCTGCGGGCGCGACCTGGGCGCGACGGCTACCAACCGCTCCACCCGCAACCGGGAGGCAACGGACGTGCCGAACTCCCGCGCCCTGACCGGCGTCAACGAACCCAAATCCGGCTTCCAGACCTTCGTCCGCTCTGCCGCTCCCTGCAAGCGGGCGACCAGCGTTCGCGTCCCGCCGACGGTGAGCCCGGCGCGAGGCGGCTCGGACGCCTCCTCCTGCGCCGCCAACCGCCGACGCACCCAGGGAGAAAGCGCGTCCCGCGTCCGCTCCCTCAGCGCACCCACCGCCCGCTGGATATAACCCTGCTGCTCCCCCGTACTTCCGTCGGCCATCACCCTGAACGCTTCACTCGGCTACCTGTCCGTCGCCACGCCCAATCCTATGCCAGGCCTCACGAAACTCGTCCCTATCGTAAGACTTCGGCTGGAGCCAGAACGACACTCTGCCATTCCTCTCCCCCCGGTGCGCCAGTTCCCTCACCTCGTCGGGAGTCAGAATGAACGCCACCGGATTGCTGACGACATCAGCGACGATTACCCAAAAATCACCCAACAAATTCTCCACCGACGTACCGAGCGGTACAGGGGGACGCTTGCTGAGCGACTTCACCTGAACACCCAAAAATCGCTTCCCGTCACGGCTGTAAATGACTATGTCAATGCCGCGAGCGTTCCTCGCAGTCGGCATGACGTTCCAACCCAGGAGCGAGAGCCGGTAGCAAGCGAAGTAAAGACCAACGTTGCCCACCACTTGACTATCGAGTTTCAACATCCGCCCACACCGCCGACTCGCCAACCTGCCACTGCCCACTTGCCACTTGCCACTTGCCCACTTGCCCACTTGCAGATTTGCCGACTTGCCGACTTCCTACATCATCCCCATCACCGTGCCGATGATACTGAACGGCGTCGCGGCCTCATAACTCAGCGTCAACCCGTGATGGGCGATCTCCAACGTCTCGATCACCACCCCACGCGAAGAAGTATCCAGCGCGGAAATCTCCCACCGCACCGGATAAGCATCCTCCACGTCCCAGTGCTTCACCTTGCCGATCTCCGACCCCATCCCGGCGACCGAGGTCAGATTATACCCCGGTGCGCCCTGGAAGATGGAGAAATTGATCCGCTTGGTGTGGAAATCGTACCGGCCCTCCTGGAACCAATCCCACAACGCCCGCGAGAGACTAAGCCCCCGCTTCAACGTGATATTGGAAAAGCGCACTCGACCCGGCAGTTTATGGGTGTGGTCATTGACCCCGCCCTCCACCACCTCTTCCACCTCCCGCGTCACCGAAAGACCGCTGCACTCGGTGAACAGGGCGACGATGACGCCGGAAAGTTCCACATAGAACAGATAGGCCGGTGCGGGGTCGAACCGCCAGCCCAACGCGGTGGAAATCTGTCGCCCCACCTGCGCCCCGGTGGCCATCAACTGGCTCTTGACGCCGGGAGCGGCGACCCCGATTGCCGTTGGCTTGGGCGTCCCCGGCACATCTTGAATTAGTCCCATCTTACACCCCCTTCCACCAGCCGCCCCGCTCCTGCTCCAACAACAGATACTCCCGGAGCAAGGCGTACACCTCCTCCGCCAACGCCTCCAGATCCACCTCCTCGTCGGCGTACAGAGGCTCCTCCGTCTCCTCTCCGTCCTCGGTCGTGACCTTCTTCGGCGCAGCCATCACCAACCCTCCGACCTACCCGACCGCAGTCGGCGGCCCTCGGCCATCATCCACCTTGAGCCAGCCGCCGGTTGATTTTGGCGACCTCCCGCACCCACAACCGCCGTTGACGATGTTCCAGCGAGAGAATCTCCTCCAGCGACCAGTGGAAAT
>QNCV01000413.1 GCA_003645845.1 Fidelibacterota bacterium
AGGCTGAGATCGATATTGGTGCCAAGTGTATCATTGGCGATTTCACTGAGATAGTAGTTGGTTGTGAGGTTGCCGATCTGCCTCGATGAATTGTATATCCGCCATGCCGTGCGGGCTATGTTTTCCAGAGTTAAGGGCAGATTATACTTCTCCCGGGATTGAATGTCCAGATTGCGAAGAGGTTTGATCAGTTGCTTATCGAGAATGGATTTGAAGATGGGATTTCGGTCAGGATGACAAACAAACATGGCATCGCCATCCGCATCAATGTTGAGCATATCGGCTGTACTCTGTTTCAATATGGCGAAAGGTCCCTTGAGACCATTTCCTGATAGTTGAGCAATACCTGCTGTGATGGGATACTTGGCTCCAATCACAGTTGCGTTACCGGGATCATGATAATAGCCGGAATCAATGAAGTCCTTCACAACGATCGTCATGCGATACTCAGTACCCGGGAAACGACGATTGAGCATGTAATTTGAAATGACCGGTTCAAGGTGTTCTGCGACCCAGGGATATTGATGACCAAGAACATGCAGGGCTTCCTCAAGAATGGAATGGATTTCCAGTGGCTCATAAGGCTGATTATTCAGATAAGCCGCAAAGCGACGCTGGTTCTCGATTGTGGATATCATTGTCCGGTAATCCGGTAGTTTCGATTGAATCAGATAGTCTTTCAGCATTGTCAGGACATCCTGATCGAGATGGAGAAACTGCCAGAATTCAAAACCCAGTGAGACTTTCTGGCCGTGGATGGTGACAGGATTAACATTTGTGACACCGAAGTATCCGTCATACACCCCGGTATCCGCTACCCCGATCTTGAGGTCGGACTGACAGACAACCAGATCGTAATTACCCCAATGAGAGGGTATATCGATACCTATTGCAGCAAGTGTTTTTAGACTGACAGCGACACCTTTGCCAATTGATCCTTTATCAATCAGGAATCGAACCTGGCCATGGTCTTTCCAGGATGCCAGGGTGCCATAACCGGCCGGCAAACCAATGGATTCAAAGACTGAATCGGGTTCAACCAGTATCCGGGCTTTATAACAGTCCGGCTCACCATTGATAACCTGAAATGGTGTAAAGAGCAAACTGCTGTAGGCAACTGCTTCTGAGGTGTTCTGAAAGGGATGCCCCTTCCAGTTGAAACCGTAGATGACACCTTTGCCGATGCCAGAGCCGCCAAAGAGGTGACGGTTTATCCTGGCCAGCAGCGTCATGAGTTTGGATTCCCCGGCTGGATCTTTAAAGGGATCGACCTTGTCATCCTGATCAAGGCGCAGGGAAATAACATCCTGAACCGAGGGAATGAAACTTGCCAGACAATAACGCTGTTCCAGTGGATTATCCATATCCGGATTGGGTTCAGGATCACCAAACTGGATAGCGCCATCATTGTCTTTCATGCTGACTGAAAGATGGTTAATCGAGATTGGTTGAATTGATGCACGTGCAATCATAGTTGCCTCCTTTGTTAGGGTTAATATTGAATGCCAGGTAGTACACTGGCTTGCATATAATGATATTTACTTGCAGATGCTGACTGAGGGTAGATATATGATCCCCTGGTTAAGGGTGTTTATTAACGATTCAGGCATTGTTAGTGACCACTAACTGCATTGATGATATTTATACTGTATTGGTATTTATTGATATGTGGGTTGTTAGATGATTGGTCTTATGAAAGGGTGGGGTGATGCTCTCTTCTCTCTTTTAGTCATTCATTCTCTCTCTCTATATATATAATATATTATATATATATAAGCACCTAACCTGGTATTTGGTATTATTTCAATTATGACCGTTATATATATTCTTTTCCTCCTTTTTCCATTTTTATTCTTCTGTTTCTATTTCTTCTTTTGATAATTCCTTTATTTCTATTGTGGTTTCCTATTTTTTGATCATTCCCTTTTGGCTTTGACTCTCCAGCCCTCTAACTTTTGGTGTTTTATAGCTGTTCTCGACGACAAATACCCCTAAAATCATCCCCCGTTCTTTTTTCGTCTTATCGTTCATAATGGACATCTACTCAGCCATAACTATAATAGAGAACTATTGAATGTAGATGTAATAACAGAACTAACATAGGAGGTGATACAATGAAAGAACAAAAATGGAAACTGAGACTTGTAGTACCAGCAACTGCCAGACCATTTATATTACAAGCCCGCGAATCCATCAGGCCATTTTGTTTTTGTATATTAGGACTGTTAAATAATAAGCAGAAATTACCTGCAAGTTATGTTGTAAAAGTATATAACAAGCGTTTTAAACGTGGGAATGGAGAAAGTGCAACACCGTACAAAGTCAACGAGGCTTTTCAATTCCTACGAAATAGTGGGTTAATTGAAATTAAACGTTTCTATTATGATGAAGAAAAAACACATTACATATACAAGTTTACAGATCCTTACATTAATCTCAGGGAAGGTTGCAAGTGTTTTTACAGAACCTATCGGGATATGTATAAATATCAAAATGCGATAGACATCAGTAATCAATCCATTTCACCCATCATTCCA
>QNCV01000414.1 GCA_003645845.1 Fidelibacterota bacterium
CAGTTCGCACCGTTTATCTTTTTCCATTTTCAATAACAGTAAAGGCAGTTCGACATTTTCAAAGACATTATACACCGGTAACAGGTTGTAGGTCTGAAAAATAAATCCCAGGGAATGATTCCGCAGGTTCGCCGATTGTTTTGAGTTCAGAGAACCAATCGACTGACCCAGCACGTGGGCTTCGCCTTTGGTTGGAACATCCAGTGAACCGATAATGTTCAGCAGGGTCGTTTTCCCGGAACCGCTCGGTCCAACCAGACCGGCAAATTCACCCTCACCAATAGTGAGATTAATGTCAGATAGCGCCCGAAAATATCCTCTTCCAACCGGGTAATCCTTGACCAACCCTTTAATTGTGATTAATTGTCCGTTTTTCATTATTATCACCCTCTTTGTATTAATATGGTTAGATTATCTTTTACCGCAAAGGCGCAAAGTCTCTCGCTAAGTACGCTAAGTACGCAAAGTGCTTTTGTTTTATTTGTAATACACATAATTACCTTTCTGCGAACTTGGTGGTTATTAATGATTGTAAATAATCATCACCCGGAAGCCAATATCGCATCCCATTGTATTTATTGTTGAAAATTGAGTGTCCGGAAAATGAAACAGTGCCAGATTTATGGCAATATTATCATATGCCCGCTGCCAGTTGATATACTGGATGAAATCTTCCGTTTGCCAGGAATAAAACGCCATCAGTGAGATTGTGTCAAACATTCCTAATGGATAATTCAGCATCATTGCCGAGAATTGATATTCCCGGTCTGATTTGAAAAGCTCCGTGGCGGTCTGTGTGATCATGTGTTCGGCAAGCACATAGAGACCATTCCCGATGCCAAAGGTGTAATCCAAACCCAGTGTGGACATTTTCGTATAACGGTCAATTCCCGAACCTTTTATTTTCTGAATCGCTGTCTCAAACCAGGCGCCCACAACTATGTCCCAGCGTCCGTCCAGGGCAATCCGATTGTCAGTGTAATTCAAATCATTAGATGTATCCTCAACTCTAATACCAGACATTTTGATATTGCGATGATGGGTTGTTAATGCGACTTCGCCTCGTGGAACAGGTATTTGAATACGCCCGCCAAACTCCGGCATTAATTTATCACTGCTCATCGTTTCATATCCCTTTGTATCGTTACAGAGCAGTCCCCACGTCCAGATATTAGCATTATTCAAAAAATAATACCGATACCGCATACCCCAGACGCCTTCGGCAAAATTCAGAGGATCCGTCGGATCCTTACGATCAAACCACATCAGTGAACGCAGAAGCTGAGCCGGTCCGAAATTGATCTGTTGCAGACCAACCTGAATCTCCGATTGTTGGGTGGCATAACGCAGGTTCAATCGATAGGGTTTGAAATCATCACTGAATTCACCACTATTATTGTCAATATAAAGATAGACCGACGCCTCAAAGTCAATCGATCGGGCATCTGATAAAGCATTTGTAATTTGTAGATTAGGAATATACTGCAGCCCGGCACCACCATACCAGATACTGTTTGACTTCCAGGCATTTCCGTAAAGGGATAATTGTCCTCTGAAATCCTGTTCGGCAGCATTAGCCAGCGAGGTCAAAATAACCAAAATGAAAAGGTGTCGCATTCTCACCTGTTTTCCTCGGTGGGTGCCGGCATTAAACCGTAATAAAGGAAGTTATTTATCTCAAGAACAAATTCCGTATAGTTATCGTAAATTGCGACCAGCTGTTCATTTTTAGCCAGTTCCATCAACTGATTGACCACCGCCAGAAAGAATTCGGGACGTATCGTTTTCCTGACTTCACCTTTTTCCTGGGCGTGCCTGATAATCTTAAAAAAGCGTTGCATTACTTCGGCTAATATCTGATTGTAAAAATCCTGCAACTCCGGTACGACATTAAAATAATCCTTGATATACTGAGCGCCCATTGTTGAAGTTGCTTCCTCTTTCATCTTCAGTATCAACTGGATTTTTTCCTGAAATGTTGTTCCTTCATTTTCCAATTCATCCAGTTTTGCCCATGCGTCATCGAACATCATCCTCCACAAATATTTGATCAATTCATTCTTGTTGGCAAAGTATTTATAAAAGGTCATCTTACTGGCGCCGGCAGTTTCACAGATTTCCTCAACGGTGACTTTTTTAAATCCGAATTGCTTGAACAATTTATCCGCAGCCTGGACAATGGCGGTTTTCTTTTTGGGCTCTTTTTTTGTTTTCATGGTTTTCTATTTAGTTTACTATTTATCACATTTCAAACTATATTCGTAAACATATTACGATATCGTAAACCTAATGTCAAGAATAATATTACGAATGGTAGCAATGTATACGATTATTGTATAAATGCGGTTATATCGTAAACATTGTTTTGGGGGAATTTAATTACGCAGGCAGGAGTCCCCGTTGACATCTGCTATGTCGCCGGCAACCAGAACATATTGATTCGTAAAATTCATTTATTGCCATCAATTATTGATTGATATAACTCATGATATTGAACCGCCGACCGCTGCCATGAAAAATCACAGGCCATA
>QNCV01000415.1 GCA_003645845.1 Fidelibacterota bacterium
AACTGAAGGATTATTTAAATGCCGATATATATTTTTGTGAAATCATAGGCAAACGCTGGTCCTATGTAGTCGGAAGCGGTGATATTATAGATGAAATTCATCAATTGAAAATTTCTGATAAATGGGGTATAATGTCTGATAAAAATCTGGCTCTGAATAAAGATATGGATATCATAATAAACTTGATCAAAGAGGCTCTTATTGATTGATATTCGGGGTGGTAGCAGGATTTCATTACATGTTAATCGCGCCCGGGTTTAAAACCGAAAGGAAATCACAAGAATGATTAAAACACCGAAGGGCATGCGCCTTCACATTGGTATATTTGGCCGGAGAAATGTCGGAAAATCATCCCTGCTGAATGCGTTAACCCGGCAGACGGTGTCAATTGTATCGGATGTCGCCGGAACGACTACCGATCCGGTGGAAAAACCGATGGAACTGTTGCCAATCGGGCCGGTTATTTTCATTGACACGGCGGGTATCGATGATAGTGGCATCCTCGGAGAAATGCGTACAGCCAAGACAAAAAATGTTTTTAACCGAACTGATATAGCGATTCTTGTTACTACCGGAAAAGGGTGGGGACATTTTGAAAATAAATTATTAAATGAGTTTGATGCCCGGAAAACACCGGTTATTGTGGTTTTCAACAAAACAGATATCGAGCAGCCTTCTGATTCGCTTATCCGTGAACTGGAAGAAAAGAAAATTCCAGTTGTCAGGGCAATTGCTACCGAATCACAAGGAATTTACAATCTGCGTGAGGCCATAATTCAACAGACGCCGCAGGAAATCATCAATTCATCATCAATCATCGGTGACCTGATCCACCCGGGAGATATGGTTATTCTGGTAGTGCCGATTGATAAAGAAGCTCCGAAAGGCCGGTTGATTTTACCGCAAGTTCAGACCATCCGTGATATTCTCGACAGCAATGCCACTTGCATGGTGGTCAAAGAGCATGAACTGCGGAATACATTTGATAAATTAAAATGTAAACCGGCGATTGTGGTAACCGATTCTCAGGTATTTTTAAAAGTTGCTGCTGATACGCCGGATGACGTATTGATGACATCATTCTCAATTCTTTTTGCCAGGGTCAAGGGTAATCTCAGCGAATTTGTTCGTGGCTCCATGGCGATTGATACACTGAAACCCGGTGACCATGTTTTAATAAATGAAGCCTGCACTCATCATCCGATTACCGATGACATTGGTACGGTGAAAATTCCTCGCTGGCTGACAAAATATGTGGGAGGAAAGATTCATTTCAGCCATTCTCAGGGTCATGATTTTCCCGATGATCTGGGAAAGTATAAAATGATTATCCATTGCGGAGCGTGTATGTTTAACAGGAGGGAAGTGCTTTCCCGGATTATGCATGCGCGCAGAGCCGGAATACCAATTACCAATTATGGCTTGACGATTGCCTATTCATTGGGAATTTTCGAAAGAGCACTATCTCCATTTCCGGATGTTCTGGAAATGTACCGACAAATAAAAAAAGGGACTTTTCAAAGAAAGCCCCTTTAATATTGCAATATTTGGATTGCGTTTATTCTTCGGATTCTTCTATACCGGCTACTTTGGCGCTTTCCAGTACTTCTTCGACGTATTTGATACATTTTTCCTTCGTTTCAAAACCCATTCCCGAGACACCCACAATTTCCTGTTCATCTGTTTTAAGACGCCAGCGCCATTGGTTGGCTTTATCAACATATAGTTGTAATATGGACATGAGTTCACCTCGATTATTTTTTAATCCGCTTTATTACCTGCATATCTTCAAGATCGATATCACTCTGGTGTTTTGCCAGGACTGATTGATCATAATGTTGAGCTGCCCAAAGGTAATATTTTGCGTCCGACTTGCCTAACTCTTTATAGACAAGATATGCACGAAGATAACCTTCAGCAACTTTGCGACGGTCACTGTCGCTCAATTTTAGATGATCACCTTCCAAAGCAGGAATAAGAAGTTCAATTCCTATCTTCAGAATATCAGGATTTGGAATTTTTGGAGTGTTGGCATTGTAAATATTCGGCCAGAGGAATGGGTCGGAATAATATTCATCGGATAATGTCCAGAGTTTATCACCTTTAATGACCGTATGATATATATCGATAGGAACGGGTTCTTTCTTTTTACTCAATTCCGGTGATTCGACTTTTGCTTCCAGTTCGGTCATTTCCTGTACTGTATCTGCCGGAACGCTCTCTTTTGCGGCCATCGATTCCCGAGGTTCAGCAGGAGGTTCCGGGGCTGGTGTCGGTTCCTGAACTTCGGATAGGATCTCCAGTGTTTCCGGGGGTGTTTTGGGTTTTTCCCGGAGTGATAAAAGGATAATTAAAACAATAATCACCAGAATTGATACGATTGATGTAATCAATGCCCAATTCGGTTTATTCCATTTTTCAGGAATGGCAGTATAGGAGGATTCCTGAACAAGAGAAGGTACATCGTCGGGTTGTTCCGGAATGCGTTCTTTTTCTTCATATTCAGCTTCTTCAGGAACCGGTGTTTC
>QNCV01000416.1 GCA_003645845.1 Fidelibacterota bacterium
AACCTGCGGGAGGGTCTCCAACTCAGTTGAAACACACCCAAAAGAGATAGGGGCGACCGTTGTGGTCGCCCCTGCCTTTGCGGTCGCCCCCCAGGGCAACCGTGAGGGTTGTCCATACATATCGGGGTGGCCGGTCCCATCATCCTCTTATGATTGGGAGTAAGTAGTCGCGCAACGATGCCAGCGAATAATGCATCTGCCCCAGGCGAAAATTGTGTTCGACCGTCTCTTTTCGCAGTTGAGCGTCGGTGAGTAGTTCGACAGCCATATCCGCTGCCCGCTCGACCGTCTCCGGCGCGACACGCACCAAACCCAGGTCATCATGTCTTTGCACCGTGTGTCCCAGGGAGACGACGCGAAATCCCTTGTCCGCGATGTCGGCCCGGTAGACCGGATACTCGAACAGCATGATCGGCAGTTTGGCGCGGAGTGCCTCCAGGAACTGGTTGCCCCATCCCTCCCACAGGCTGGGGTAGGTGACGAAATCGGCATATACGTAACTATCCCAGAGGGAATAGACCTTCTCCCCGTTGTGCATTTGTCGTTGATGCCCGATCACATCCTCGATGAAGAGGGAGTCCACGCCGGCGCGGGCGATCTTTTGCTTGAGGCGCGTGGTGTAACCGCTCAGGTCGTCCTGGGCGTAGCCCGCCAGGACGAGCACAATGCGGCTATCCTTATTGAAGGGACGACCATCGTACAAGCCACGCTTGTGGAGGAGTGCCCGACGCGACGGGCT
The DNA here is from genome assembly GCA_003645845.1 of Fidelibacterota bacterium. Lineage (GTDB taxonomy): Bacteria > Fidelibacterota > UBA2242 > UBA2242 > UBA2242 > B118-G9. Next base: position 740 of record QNCV01000416.1, read on the forward strand.
GTTCAGTGCATGGACGAAATCCACTGCCAACTCAATTCCCTTACGGGACACGATGCGGGTCGCTTGCAGGATGAAGACGTCGTTTTCCTGCAGGCCGATCCGGGCACGGAAATCTCGGTTGTAATCATCCGCTTCCCAGCCCGGCCCATCGAAGTCGAAGACGTTGGGTATGACGGTGGAGTGGATGCCTTTGCGGGCCAACAGCTTTTCCTGTGCCAGGCTGTTGATGACGACGTGCTGGGCCAACGGGTCGTGGGGCGGCAGGTACTCGTCGGCCAATTCGACGGCGGTGGCGCAAGTGAGGGCCAGTGGGCCAATGCGCTCCCAGTAAAAATCGTGGTTGTGAGCCAGGGCGGGTAGATGGAAATCGCGCATCACGTGCGCCAGTGCGATCCCTACCGCCGGGTTAGCCGCTACCGACCAGACGTTTTGTGGAATGAGAAAATCAATCCCTTTTTCTTGTACAAAGGCTCGTATCCGTCGTTCGATGGTCTCCGTCAGCGAGTACAGTTCAGCACAGTAAGCAGTGTTGTCGGGATAATCGCGCAAGGCGGTGAAGGTGTTATAGTTGAGTCGCTCGGCGTCGGGCCGGTGATGGTACATCTCTTCGATCAGCGTCCCATGCGCCGCGCCCAGGTCGCCAGCACAGAGGTGGACGGTGTGCCCCATCTCTTCCAGCACGCGCTTCCACTTGTCGATTTCGAGCGAGACGCCATCGGTGTGCCCGACCTGGTAATGGAAAATGCCAATGGTTTTCATATTGCTTCACCTTGTCTGCAGCTGCCACGACTTGAGCAGTCGCCAGGAAAGTGTTTGCTCCCAGGCTCCTCCCCAGTCATTTTGACTAAAGAATTGCAAGAAATGGAAGGTGTCCGCAGTGAAAGGTTCGGTGGGCAACGGTGCTTCTTGCAGGAAATCCAGCACCGCATCGTACAGGGACAGTGGGATGTCCCGGAAGGCCAGCGTGATGTGTGCCTGGAATGGGGCGCCCAGGTCTTCCGCGATGAATTCGCAATCAGGAGCTATGAAGGGACGCACTACATCCACCACTGCCTCCCGCAAGGCCATCATCTCCGGGTTAGGTTTTCCTGCGATTCGAGATACATCCAGACCGATACCTACCTGGTCAATGCGGAACCCATCGAAATGCACAATGAAGGGCCGCTGGGTGGCAAAGACGGTGTCCAGGCGTTCGATCAGCGGTTCCAGTGGCCCTGGGGTCTTCTTGAAGAATCCCTTGATCGTCACATGGACCTGGAACCGGTCGGCGGCGACGAAGCCGAATTGCTTGCGTAACATAGAATGAACCTCCGCCACCGACCGAGCAATCCTGTAAGGGGGGACCAGGTAAACGGCGAAACGAGATTCAGTGTACTCCACGATAGTCATAGGGATTTTATCCTGTTCGCATGGTTACTATTCAGGCCGACGGTTGAAACCGCGCCTGACAGAGCGCTCTTTTTTGCCCGCTGGGGCCGGTCTGGGCGCATACAAAACTTGGGGGAGAAAGACCTCCCGCCCTTAGTCCGGCGCTGAAGCACCGGCCTGAAAGGGGAAAGCCCCCTTTGGGGGCTGGTTTTTAGCCCGCAGGGCTTCGTTCTTTTAGCGCGATGGCTTTAGCCTCGCGCTCAGGGCGGCTGAAACCGGTTCTGCTATGAAAGCTGCAGGTTTTGCCCGGAAGGCCCAGGCAACGTGATTTATCCGTTGCCGCTGACGGACGGCCCCGCATAAATGGCGGGGCCTGGGCTTTCATTTGCGCGGGTGGTCGTGGTGGCGACCATTGATGA
>QNCV01000084.1 GCA_003645845.1 Fidelibacterota bacterium
ATCAAAGATTTACTCAGAGTACACAGAGGTTTTAATTCAGCGTTAAAACAAAAAATCATCAAAGAAATATTGACAAAATAGCAGCTAAAAAAACTCATTAACCCTCAAAGCCGTATTCTGGCCGGCCTTTCTGGTCTTTGAGGCCTTCAAGCATTTTTTGATGTAGCAAATAATCGCAAACTAAATCAAAATGACCAAAAGGTCATAGATAGTATGGGTATATGCCGTTATACCGTATCCACGAAGAACATATAGAACAGATAAAAATACTCCGGCTGCAAATCTGAGAAGAAATGTCTTTACCTGAAAAGCATCGCCAAGGACACCCATATAATGAAAGATTGAAAAAATCATTGAGGCGGTGATGACAGCAATCACCGCCGCTGTCACAGAATGCAATCTGAGAATATCTCTGAGAAAAAATGTAAATCCGCTGATAAGAATTACCCGGAAAATAAACTCTTCGTAAACGCCGGCACCCAGCGCCAAAACAATCATTTCTTTTCTGTCCGGTGTATTTCCATTCATTAACAGCACACTGCCTATTTTCTGAACAAAGACAAACATCAGAAACGCAAAAATAACGCTCTCCAGAAGCATCAGGATAAAGAATTGAAAATGAAATATCTCTTCATCCTTACGGCGGTTATGAAAATAATAGGAAATTAAAAGCGCTGACAGAACGACAAAGCCAACAAAATAAAATCCATAGACATTGAATAAACCGAAAAACTGTCGGAATAATATATCCGCACCATTTCTCAATCCGACAATATCGGAATGATTAAATGAAAATATCATGAGCTCATATGCAATGAGCAGCGGCAATGTAAAAAGGAGACTGTAAAAAGGTGAACGCGATTGATGCCAGTAGGTTTTTAACAATTCCATAATAAAAAATATCCGGCAGAATTAAATCGCTAATGTTCCATTTTCAGAACAGCCAGAAAGGCTTCCTGGGGAATTTCCACCCGACCGACCTGTTTCATGCGTTTCTTGCCCTCTTTCTGCTTTTCCAGTAGTTTCCGTTTTCTGGTAATATCACCGCCGTAACATTTTGCGGTCACATTTTTGCGCAGAGCTTTCACAGAGGTCCGGGCAATGATTTTACTGCCGATGGCCGCCTGAATAACAACCTCGTAAAGTTGTTTGGGAATCAGTTCCTTTAATTTACTGCAAAACTCACGACCGTGATAAAAGGCATTATCGCGATGCACAATCCATGAGAGTGCATCCACCGGTTCGCCATTGATCAGAATATCCAGTTTCACCAGATCACCCGGGCGGAAACCGATCGGTTCATAATCCAGTGAGGCATATCCCCGGCTCACAGATTTCAGTTTATCAAAAAAATCAAAAACAATCTCACCCAGCGGTAATTCATAAATGATCTGAACTTTACCGGCATCAAGATAATGAGTGGTTTTGTAAATGCCCCGTTTCTCCTGACAGAGTTTTAAAATATTACCCAGGTAATCAGTCTGTACAATTATTTCAGCCTTGACGTAGGGTTCTTCAATCCGTTCGATGTCACCGGCCGCCGGCATATCCGAGGGATTATGAATTTCGATAACCTTTCCGCTTTTCAAAATCGCCTGGTAACGCACATTGGGCATGGTTGTAATCAGATCAAGATCGAATTCCCGTTCCAAACGTTCCTGAATGACCTCCATGTGCAGAAGTCCCAGATAACCGCAGCGGAATCCAAAGCCCAAAGCGTTAGACGTTTCTGCCTCATAGATCAGCGAAGAATCATTCAGGGTCATCTTTTCCAATGAACTACGTAAATCTTCGAAATCCTCGGCGTCCACCGGGTACATTCCGCTGAATACCATCGGTTTGATTTCGCGATAACCGGGCAGTGGCTTTTCAGCCGGTTTATTTTTGGATGTTATCGTATCACCGACTTTAATCCTGGAAATGTCTTTGACACCACCAATGATATAGCCCACATCACCGGAAACCAGAAAATCTGTCTTGATCCGCCCCATTTTAAAATAGCCGACTTCGGCAACTTCATAGCTGGAACTATTCGTAAAAAAACGAATAATATCACCGGTTCTGATCTCACCGTCAAAGACCCGGACATAAGCGATTGCCCCGCGAAAGGGATCAAAAATGGAATCAAATATCAATGCCCGGAATGGCTCCGTCGGGAGATAATCAGGTGAAGGGACACGTTCTACAATCGCCCGGAAAACATCTTCCAGACCTTTACCGCTTTTGGCGCTTGTCAGGATAATTTCATCTTCATCACAACCAATCAAATCCGTCAGTTGGTGAATGGCACTTTCCACATCGGCACCGGGCAAATCGATTTTATTGATAATCGGAACAATCATCAGATCGTTCTCAATCGCCAGATAGGCATTACTGACCGTTTGCGCCTCCACTCCCTGACTGGCATCTACAAGCAATAGTGCACCTTCACAAGCCGCCAGACTCCGGGACACTTCGTATGAAAAATCCACATGCCCCGGCGTATCGATCAGGTTTAATGTGTATTTTTTACCATCGGTATGGCGATACTGCATCTGAATCGGGTGGGACTTTATCGTAATACCCCGTTCCCGTTCAAGGTCCATGTCATCCAGTACCTGGGACTTCATTTTACGCTGACTGATAGTTCCCGTAAATTCCAGCATCCGGTCAGCCAGAGTGGATTTCCCGTGATCTATATGAGCAATAATCGAAAAATTTCTGACGTTTTTTCCCATTATTCAAATTTAGGTAAATCTATTGCTCTAAACAAGATGACGATTCGCCACAATTGCAGAGCAATATTGCCGCTGCGATCGGAGAAAATGTTAATTTTGATACAGTTTATTCTTCCGGATATAATCCAGAACCGGTTCGGGTATCAGCTCATCCACGGACAAATGCTTCTGAATTCTCTGACGGATATCGGTTGATGAAACAGTCATCAGCGGATTGGATAAAACCATGACTTTTTGTCGATAGGCTTGCGGAACACGGTCAATGGAAAAACCGGGGCGTCCGGCTACGATAACCCGGCACTCGTCCAATATCCGCTCCGGCTCCCGCCAGGTGTTGAATTCGGTGAAACTGTCCGCACCGATTAAAAAATAGAGATCCTTTTTCCCCAGCTGAAACTCACGCTTGACCGCCAAAATGGTATCAATTGAGTAGGAAATACCCTGTCGTTCTAACTCGAATTTCAATATTTCAAAACCGGATTCATTTTGCACGGCCAGGTTCAGCATTGCCAGGCGGTGTCTGACATCAGCAATTTTAAGATTCGTTTTATGAGGAGCAAGAAAGGCTGGAATAAAGTAAATCCGTTCAAGGTTTAGCTCCTGCCGACACTGACGGGCAATGGCCAGATGACCGTTGTGCGGCGGATCAAAGGTGCCGCCGAAGAGACAAACCTTCATCGACGCTGTTTTCTTTTTTCTTCGCGGGCAATTTTCTGCTGCTCTTTCTTGTAAAGCCAATCCAGACGATGAAGATATTTCGTGATATCTTCAGCCTGCTTATATCGCCCCACCATTTTTAACATCTCCCGGTATTGATCAAACTGGCGCAAGCGAATGTAGCAATGGGCCTTTTCCAGATAGGCAAAAACAACCCAATCGGTGTCATAGTAATCTTCCAGCACCTGATCCAGATAGATAATCGCCGAATCAAACTGTTCCATCTTGCGGTACAGTTTTCCGCTTTCAAAAACTTTCCGGGCCAGTTTGTTGCGAATCTCTTTGATTTTCTGTTCAGCCTGGGGACGTAGTTCACTGTTGGGATATGTATCAATGAAATCCTGAAAGCCCTGCAGCGCCCGATGAGTACTTTGCTGATCAAGGGGGTATTTAGGCGACTGTTCGTAATAAGCAAGCGCCACTTTATAATAGGCCTTTTCCGCCAGAGGACTATAACTATAGCGCTCGGTCACCTGCTGGTACTCGGATACGGCCAACAGGAACTCTTTTTTATTAAAATAACATTCTCCCAAATAGTACTGGGCATCATCCGCCAGCTCACCACCCGGTGAATTTAAAATGACCATATTGAAATTGTCGATCGCCTTTTCATAACGTTTCTTTTTAAATGCCTCTTCACCCTTTTGATAATAAACCGATGCATCCATGCGGACACCGTCGGTCTTGTTCGAACAGGTTGTTATACCGAACAGAATAAAAAGTCCGAACAATCCGTAATACCGAATTTTGTTTCCAGAATTCATATCATCCTTTTCCAATTATAGTAATCTAAAATATCCGTCAAAATGCAAGCGACAAAGATACTCCTCTGACCGGATTTTTATACCGGACATCCGTTAAAAGCCCAACATGCCAACTGACTCTATTTGCATCTTCCGATGTATAATTCTTGGCGGCTATCTGCGCATGAAACGCACTGATTAAATGGTTAAACATAACAACCGTGGCAAAATTGGTCGCCATTTTCAGAGCATCATTGGATTTTTTCCGCTGAGTCAGGTATTTATCACGGAGTTTTGAAACCGTAACGACTGAATCTGCCAGTTTATTATAAATGTCAAAATCACTCCATCCACCGGCAAACTGATCGTATTTACCAATATTTTCGTAGTAGTCACGGGTTTTGACCGGCGTCAGTTCGCCGTTACTTATGTATGATTCCCAGCCAACCAAGGCCGTATCCAGTAATAAGGTATTGCCTTCATATTCTTTCCCATTATATTCCACATAGATACTGTGGGAACCGAATCCTTCACCGTGCTGTCCGGACAAACCGGTCAGCTGGTATCCCAACGCACCCATTTGATATAATTGAGAAAGAGACCAGTTTTCATCGGCAAATTTCATATATTGGCTTTCCAGGTCTTCACCTCTGTTTTTCTGATTGAAATACATAACCCAGGAAAAAACCTCAACACCGGCAAAGGCCAGGGCGCGCCATTTGGCGCCGGAATACAGTTCCCCGGCACCCGGTAAAATTGCAGACATCAGGAAAGCCTTACCCGGTGATTTCTCATAATCAAATTCAAAGGAATCATCTGCCATTGCATTAAACCGCAGACTACTCTCCAGCATACTACGATCGGAATTGGTTAATGTTTCATTGGCCAGATGCAGCTGACCAAAAACAAGTGATGGTAAGAATATTGCCAGAAGTATCGGCGCTTTGAACATACACCTCTTCATCATGCCTCCTTTATAATCCAAATAAAATTGTTAGATAACTCCGCCATTCATGGCCGTATGTGTGCGGATCGCCCTGGCTATCCTCGATGGTAAATTCGTCCAATCCATAGACAAAATCCAGACTTATTGATGTGGGATAGGCATAAAAGGAAAAACCGCTGAGCCGCAGCTGCAAACCGACATCCCGTTTAAAATCAGAGGTCAGGGCTTTCAAAACATCGCGACCGTTAAGTGATATCTCCGGCCAGTCCAAACGGGGATAACCCTTGACATCGCTCCAGGCATTACCCGCCTCCACATAGGTCGCAAAAAATGCATTCTGAAGGTTAAAGGGCAGAATCTGAATATCCTTTTCCACAAAAAGCGGCACACGCCAGGTATAGTCCATGATAAACAGATTGCGACCTTCGATACTGTAAAAAGGATACCCTTTCAGGCCGGGCATACCACCGGCAAAAAAGTTGAAAAAGGAATTGACATCCGGCTTGGAGATTGTCCCGATCTGCCAGTTCAGTGTTCCGACCAATTTTTTATACAAGGGGTATTTATGATACCACTCGCCCTCGTGTTCAATTTTCCAGTAGTAATTTTTCCGAAAATCAACCCCCAGGGTCCCATAAGCATTATTCACATCGAAATCACGGATAAATTTATCGTAGTTCCGATAAATATTGGTGGTCATCACCACTCCGTTATCAGGATTGGTGTAGCTGTTGACTGTCCGCCGGATTTTTTGGAATTGCCAGTTGAGTTTAAAATTCAAGCCCCGATAGTAATCGTAGGTAAAACCATTGGAATAGAGTTGTTCAAATGGAATTTTGGTGTCTGATACCGCCCGGTATTTCGACATGGAAACATCGAAACGGAGTTTATTCAAACCGCTCAACGGTACCGATATCCCCGACACAAACTCCAGCAGGTCAAACTTATAATCAAAACTGGCGGGTCTGGCACTTATTTCCGCTTTCTGATCGAATATACTCCGGGTAACATTATAGAACTCAACAAATATTGTCGGATACCACTGATGATATTCGAGCAATATAAACAGATCCCGGTCCATGATCTTATTCAGCGAAGCCCCGCCAAAAATATTAAACTTCTCCAGGATTTCCGACGAATAAAAATAAAAACCGGGTTTAATGGTTCCATAATCGACCATTAACCTGGGCAGAAAGAACATGTTGGAAAATTTTTGTTTATAGACAACTGATGCCGGCAGACTGTCCCGGGCGAAATCCATCATGCCCGGAATCAGCGACGGATAATCTATATACCGACTTAATGACGGGTCCAGGGCAACCGGATGATCTATTTTGGCAATTTTAAACGCTGAATCTTCGAACAGAGAATAGAGCAGTTCACCTCTCGAATTTACCGTGGGCATAAACGCACCGCCCAGAACATTGGTAATCAGTTCAATATGTCCGTCGTCAAGCGCCTGACGGTAAATGTTAAAAATACCGGTTTTATCCGAGGCAAAATAGAGCCACTTTCCGTCAGGACCGAAGTAGGGATTACGGGTGTCATATTTTTGTGTAAAAAGATATTCAAGGCTGTCAGAATCCAGATGATAAAGGGCAATATTACGCCCATGCTCCGTTAAAAAATCAAAAGCCAATTGCTTTCCATCGGGAGACCAGTGGACCATAAAGAGTTCTTCACCATTGTTAAAATCCGTCAGTTGGCGGGTCTTTGAAGTCTTCAAATCCATGATAAACAGGTTGGAGGTTCCGTCGGCGCCGGCAATATAAGCCAGCTGCTTGTCATCGGGTGAAACGGATGGATTATACGCCCGGGCAAATTTCGTAATTCGTTTTTCTTTCTTTTTTGACAAATCGTAACAGTAGAGGTCGAAGAAAACAGAACCGTGTTTGTCAGGCTTGCTGTTCTTTGAATAATAAATTTTATTACCATTCGCCGATATCGACACGCGGGAAAGAACACTCGGCCGAATAAGTTTACTCTCCCGGGTATTCAGATTCATCCGGTAAAGCGCCGTCTGCATGAAATAATCACGACCTTTATTCGAGAGATAATACAGCGTTGAATCATTGCTCCACTCCGGGTAATACTGAGTCGTGGCTTCTGCAATAATGACTTCGCCCTTAACCTGATTCTTTTGAATGATCTCTGTCTTTGATCCATAACGGGTTTCCATCTGGTCAACCCATTCTTTATGCAAAACTTTACCACGGACACCGGTAACCTTTTTCAACGCATTATCAATCGAATACTGTATCGGACGGGATAATTCCTCCGCCAGGTTTGAGATGGTTTCCGGGCCGAACCGGTCAGCCAGATATTTTACAAAGGCATACCCCTGATTATAGGTCGATTCGTTACCTATACCACGTTTCCCGAAAGATGCCATCTGCGAAAAGGAGAGGACATTGTGTTGCAGAACCCGGTCGCGCATCAGCATATCGCGATGAGAATCCCAGTAATCGTTAGATGTCCCCGGCCACATGTACTGCGCCATTCCCTCGGCCAACCACATGGGAATGACAATCCCGGGTACGGGATAAGATGCAATAACCCGGGGATACCCATAGATGACATCGTCCCGTTTTTCATCCTCGTAATCGAGTACCTGAAAGTAAGCACCGGGTACCGATCGGGAGAACTTCATCGATTTCTGGAGTGAAACGATATGTGAAAACTCATGGCTGATAACATCCAGAAGCCAGTTATGATTGCCGCGCAGAGGATAATCAAGAGGCGTTGCCCAGATTTCGATTTTGTTATCGTAATAGTAGGCCGCGCCGTTGGATATATCACCGATATCCTTGACGATTAAATCCGTCTTTGAATCGGGTTCGTAATTGTAAAACGATGTAATCGGTCCGTAAACGGACTCGGCAATCTCAGCTGTCTTCAGTGCGGTCCATTCAGTTCCCTGATGATAATGGATGTCGAAATGTTCCGTCTCGAAAGTCTTCCATTCCAGTTCCGGGTGATTGTAGGTCGCAAACTGGGCAGACAGAACACCGGATACCAGTATCAAAATTAACGGGAGAATAAATGCTTTATATTTTAATAAATCGTAAAAATTTTTATTCACTAATGTATGACCATGATTTTTACAATTTTACTTTCTGAGCGGCTGCCGGACGATGCTTTAACAACAGCAAAATAGACACCATTGGCGATATTACCGACATCCCACTCGACCTCGTTGACATCATTGACCAGAGGGGAGGAATCGGAAAAGGATTTGATGAAATTCCCGGCCAGATCATAAATCGTGATGTCAATATCGCAATCAGAGGTGGGGAAATAACGGATTAAGGTCAGGTTGTTTTTCGTCGGATTCGGCCAGTTAAAGGTTTTTGACTGATTTAAAAGTCCGTCAGACGTCTGGGGCGCTGTTTGTGGCGTGACCGGATAATAATAACTATGCTCAACATTGCCACCGAAGCAGTACCAGGCATTTTCCGATAATGGATTTGACGTTAAATAAACACCGGCTAAAGCTGTCCCGTCAAGATTTGGTGAAAGGATAAACGTTCCACTATCATTCTCCAACAGCACGGACTGTTCCGTATTACTGTTTGGTAAGGCCCTCGGAAATCCCGGGATCAAAGTACCGCGAAAATTATAGACAAAGGCCCCCACATCTTTCATCATTACAATGATATCGGGAATCTGATC
>QNCV01000417.1 GCA_003645845.1 Fidelibacterota bacterium
GAATTATCATTTTGAACGAGAACAACGAGTTGATTGGTTGGAATTGATGATGGGTATCAGTATTCCATTATTAGATTGGAACCGCGGTAATCGTCAGGCCACAGATCTGGCTATCAGGAAGAAGGAATTGGAATACAATGCTCTTCGGGAGACTATCGGCGATGAAGTAAGCATGGCCTATGAGATTTACCAGAATCTGTTGCTGGACTGGAAGAATTTTCAACGAGATGCACAGGAACTAATATCAGAAGCGACGACAGTTGTAACACAGGCCCATGCTCATAATACGCTATTGCCGGATGAGGTATTGGAAATGGAATTGACAATTGTGGACACTCAAAAACTGTTGGCGCAGAAAAGACGGAACCTTACTCATGCGTTTATTGATCTGCAATATTCCGTAGGAACAGAGGAGTTTAAACTTCCGGCTAACCCCGAAACAGATGGATTGCCTTGAAAGATAATAGTCATTTTCGCAGGTATGAGCTCAAATATACCGTGTCGGAAGCAACCGCCGCCGAAATTCGTAATTATATCAGTAATATTTGTGTGCTCGATCCACATACGCCTTCCGGACAGCGCGGTTACATTGTCAACAATCTCTATTTTGATACACCCAACAGACAGTTTTACACCGATACTAAATTCAGAAAAATGACCCGCTACAAACCGCGGGCGCGGTTTTATGGTAACCGGGTAGGTGAGTTCATCTGGCCGGAAATAAAGTATAGACATGCCAATATTATCTGGAAACAGAGAAGGGCGGTAAAGGTTGAAAAGTGGCCGGAGTTATTTTCCATCTGCCCATCCGAACGTCTGCAGCCGCAAATCAATTCAGGAATAGGTTCTTTCGAGGAAGTTATATATTGGCACAATGCGTCACCGGTTGTACATGTGCGTTATTTTAGGGAAGCGTACGTTTCCACCCTGGAAGAGTACGGTCGTATAACTTTTGACAGGCGTCTTTGTTACCGGATGCTGAATGGATCCATTGACCTTCAGTATCGGGAAGAGGAGATGACGTATTATGATGATCCGGTGACAATGATTACCAGCGAATCAAAAGTCATTCTGGAGATTAAGGTCAGTACAATGGTACCGTCTTGGGTGATTCATTTAATCCAACATTTTCAGCTCAAGCAGCGCCCCTTTTCCAAATATTGCTATAGTATTGATCACATGGCCGGAAATACGTACTCGGAACGCAATGCACGACGATTTCATTTTCGTCAATCCGGTTTGCTTAGACAAAATTCACAACCATTTTGAGGAAAAACATGAAAAAATCCGTTCTATTCTGTTTACTGCTTATCGTTATCTGCTTACATCCTGTATTGGCAGATGACATTGTTATTAATGAAATTATGTACAATAGTCCTGGCAAAGATGTCGAATTCATTGAGTTGTATAACTCATCGACCCGGGTGATCGATCTGCAAGGCTGGTACATATTGGACGATAATGATACTCATAATCCCTGTTACCTGGAGGGTAGTCTGGAACCGCAGGGATTTTTGATTGTTCCCGGAGATGTTTCGCTTTTCGCATCAAACTACCCGGGAGCAAGTCCGGTCAATTCCAATGATTTTGAAAGCGGAGCTGACGGTTGGTCGCTGGGCAACGGTGGCGACGTGGTGCGTCTGTTTAATTCTTCCAACCAACTTGTGGATATGGTAGCCTATGAAGATGGAAATGACTGGCCCGGATCGGCCGATGGTAATGGTCCTTCGTTGGAATTGTTAAACCCTACACTGGATAATAGCCTTGCTATTTCCTGGGATCCAAGTGCGACGACCGGAGGCACTCCAGGCAGTGTAAACAGTGTTTGGACTCAGGATGTTTCCCCGGTTTGCAAAGATGGATACCGGAGTATCGATTTACCGGAAAGCGGTGTCGAAGTGCCGGTAATGGTTACTGCTTACGATTTTGAGGGCCTTGAAAAAGTTGAGCTGATGGTTGACACCGGAAATGGTTACTTCCCAATCAGGATGGCCGATGATGGTCTGCAAAATGATGTCCTGGCAGGTGATTCCATTTTTACTGCTGTTATTCCGGGCTATGGTAATGGCACCCTGGTGAAATATTATGCTGTTGCTACCGATAATCAGAGTCAGAGTGACTGTTGGCCCAATAAGGCTCCGGCTGAATACCATGCCTACACCGTTGGCTACACCCCGCCGTCATTGCGGATAACGGAAATACTGGCGGTAAACGATACGGTCAATATGGATTCCTATGGAGAGTACGATGACTGGATCGAAATCTATAATGCTGATGAGCAGAGTGTAAATTTAATGGGTATGTATATCGCCAACGATTTGAATAATTCGCGTGACTTTGAGTTGCCCGACTACGATTTGGCGCCGAGAGATTATGTTCTCATTTGGGCTGACGATGATCTTGATCAAGGGGCTCTACATGCTGATTTCAAACTTTCCTCGGAAGGTGAAGCTGTAGCCTTGTTTGAAAGCATTGATCATGGGAATGTTCTGATCGATGGCTGGCAATATGGTCGTATGAGTGC
>QNCV01000418.1 GCA_003645845.1 Fidelibacterota bacterium
GTATAGGGAAATTCTGCGCGAAGTCCGCCGGGAAGGTTTCGTGCGGGTCCGAATCGATGGTAAGATTTTCGATGTGGGCCAGCCGATTAAAATCGATAAAAATAAGAAGCACAAGATAGATGTTGTCGTTGACAGGCTTATTGTCAATTCGTCCATTAAGGAACGACTCACCGAATCCGTTGAGTTGGCTCTGAATATCGGTTCCGGCCTTATAAATGTTTCGGTAAACGGCGAAAAAGAGCACGTTTTCAGCGAACATTTTGCCTGTCCCGACTGCGGGATCAGTTACGAAGAATTGTCGCCAAGGATGTTTTCGTTCAACAGTCCCTATGGCGCCTGTCCGGATTGTGACGGACTCGGTACCAGGATGGAAATCGACCCCGACCTACTGGTGCCGGATAAACGAAAAAGCCTTTCCGAGGGCGCCATCGTCCCGCTGGGAGAACAGCCTCGCGGCAACTGGTATTCCGCCATTTTGAAAGGTCTTGCAAAAAAATACAGGTTTGACTTTGTCACTCCCTATTATAAGCTCTCCGAAGAAGCCCGAAATGTGTTGCTTTACGGAACATCCGGTTCGGTTGTATCGGTAAATTATAATTCCGAACGCATGCAGGGTCAGTACAATGCTCCATACGAAGGCGTTATCAACAATCTGAAACGTCGGTATACCCAGACAAATTCCGCCGGAATTCGTGCTTGGATTAATCAATTCATGAGCATCAAACCTTGCCCCACCTGCCATGGTGCGCGTTTGAAGAAAGAGAGTTTGGCGGTAAAAATCGAGGGTTTGTCAATAAGCGCGCTGACAGCCAAATCGGTTTCACAATTAAGGCACTTTTTCAACGAGCTGACATTAAATGCAACAGAAGAGATCATCGCTCATCAGATTTTAAAAGAAATCCGTGCGCGAATCGACTTTCTTGTCAATGTAGGTGTGGAATATCTGACTCTCGACCGATCAGCCCAAACACTCTCCGGCGGAGAAGCCCAGCGTATTCGCCTTGCGACCCAGATCGGTTCCCAGTTGGTTGGTGTTCTTTATATTCTGGATGAACCCAGCATCGGTCTGCATCAGCGTGACAATCGCCGACTTCTGAACACCCTTACACGACTCAGAGATATTGGCAACACAGTACTGATCGTGGAACACGACCATGAGACCATTGAACACGGTGATTTTATTCTCGACCTCGGGCCGGGGGCGGGCGAAACCGGTGGATATATCGTGTCCCAGGGAACACCCGCCGAAATTAAGGCGGATAAAAACTCTCTGACAGGTCAATACCTTGCGGGGAAAAAACGAATAGAGTATAACCCCAATCGTCGTCACGGAAACGGAAAGCAGCTCTGTCTGTGTGGAGCTTCCGGTAATAATCTGAAAAATATCACCGCCTATTTTCCTCTTGGAAAATTTATCTGTGTTACCGGTGTATCGGGCTCCGGGAAAAGTACCCTTATCAATGAAACCCTCTATCCGATTCTGCACCGGCATTTTTACTCGTCCACCCAGACTCCTTTAGCTTATGAGTCAATCAGGGGAATCGAATATATTGACAAGGTCATTGATATTAACCAAAATCCCATAGGCCGGACTCCCCGCTCGAACCCGGCAACGTATACCGGAACATTCGGAATTATCCGCGATCTTTTCGCTTCCATGAAAGAATCAAAGATTCGCGGGTACAAAGCCGGTCGTTTTTCATTCAATGTCAAAGGCGGTCGCTGCGAGGCCTGCAGCGGTGACGGTATCAAAAAGATAGAAATGCACTTTTTACCCGATGTCTATGTTCCATGCGAAGTCTGTAAGGGAAAACGTTACAATCGGGAAACCCTGGAAATCAAGTACCGCGGGAAAAGTATCGCCGATGTACTCGATATGTCTGTTAAAGAAGCGCTGGGATTCTTTGAAAAGATTCCCCGGCTCAGGAAAAAACTGAAAACGCTCAACGATGTCGGTCTCGGATACATAAAACTGGGACAGCAAGCCACTACATTGTCAGGCGGTGAAGCGCAACGGGTTAAACTTGCCACAGAATTGAGTAAAGTGGGTACCGGAAAGACACTCTATATTCTTGACGAACCGACAACCGGTCTGCATTTTGAAGACATCAAAATTCTATTGGATGTACTCAACCGCCTGGTCGATCAGGGAAACACCATCATTGTTATTGAACATAATCTGGATGTAATAAAAACAGCAGATTATATTATTGATCTCGGTCCGGAGGGCGGGGACCTGGGCGGTAATATCGTGGCATCAGGCACTCCCGAAAACGTTGCCGCCGTAGCCGAATCCTACACAGGTCAATATCTGAAAAAAGTGCTTAAATAAAATCCCGGGGCAAATAAACTGTGGTGCTAATACCACATAAATTGTGTTGCCCGCAACACACATCTGTTTTTTATGAAAATCACAACATCATGATAATATTATGTTTGGTTGATTGGCACAATACTTGAGATATTAACACCGGTTTTTGATAATAGCATTACCTACCTCAATAC
>QNCV01000419.1 GCA_003645845.1 Fidelibacterota bacterium
AAAGTACTTCGGATTTAACCGCTTTTCCGGAAGTTGCTGCTGCCGGTAATTACCAATTATTTATAAATACCAATTCTGATTTCAGTTCTATTGTACCGATTGAGGTGGATACGAATTGTTATCGTCCGGAGAACCCATTCAATGAAAACCAGGAGTATTTCTGGCAAGTAATGTACATCACTGAACCGGGTGATACCGCTCGATCGGCAATCTGGTCATTCAGTATTGACACTGAAAATAGCCCGCCTGGACCTTTTACATTGATGTATCCAAAGGAAGGCGATGTCTTGACCGATTTGTCACCCCGTTTTGAGTGGACTCCATCCGGAGATAAGGATGTGAAGGATTCGATTTATTACCGGGCGAAAATTGGTGAAAAAATCAGTGATTTTCGGCCTTTTTACGAAGGTTCCGACCTATTTGCCTGTCCGGGCGATTCTCTGATTGATAATCGGATTTATTACTGGCAGGTGGAGGCAATTGATAAATCCGGAGCGGTTACTCTGGCATCCGGTTCCCCAGTCTCCTTTTGTACAAATATTGCAAATGATTCACCACGGCCGGTAATACTGATTTTACCGAAAAACAATGATTTTGTGTATACTGAATATCCACGGTTCGAATGGTCGGAAGCGATTGACCCCGATCCTTATGATGACGTAAACTATCGTTTGAATTATTGGCCCGTTGGCGCCGTCGTTCGTTATGTATATCATACGGATACTACTTTTTGTGATAGTCGAAAGATACGGCTGGATAGGGACTATTATTGGTTTGTTGAAGCGGAAGACCGGGAAGGTTTGGTCGCCGTATCAGATACATTTATTCTCAAGACGAACTCAACCGGCATCGCAGAAAATGTTCAAATTCCCCGGGAATTTGCTCTATATCAGAATTCCCCAAATCCGTTTAATCCGACAACGAGTATCCGGTTCGATATTTCCGAACAAACCCATGTAAAAATTACAATCTTCGATCTTACAGGTCGATCCGTCCGGACACTGTTAAACGGTGAAAAATCAGCCGGAGTGTACAGACTGATTTGGGACGGCAGACAGGACAACGGCAATCCGGCAGCCGCTGGTGTTTATGTTTACTCGTTACAAACCGACCGGCAAATCTTTAATAAAAAGATGCTTTTGTTGAAATAGACCTCATTTTATCTGTAATATTCCGTATCCCAATGCCGGAATAATCAACGATACTTTACCGCCTTCAATATCACTTGTAACTGTACCGATAAGCGGTTCAAGGGAAGGAATTGTCATCCAGCCTGGCGGTGAAATGACAATGTTTTTATCTTTCTGACATTTATTAAAAGCAATTATCAATCGATTGTCGGAATCTCCCCGGGAATAGACCATGACATTTTTATCGGTATATAAATTCAAATAATCACCTCTTCTCAGACAGGCAAATTGATTGCGGATTTTTGATAGTTTTGAAAATACAAGCAATTGGGCCTTTTCCTGTGCTGACAATTCATCGTCAAACCGCATCATCCGGCGGTTATCCGGATCATTGGCGCCGGTCATACCGAACTCATCGCCGTAAAAGACAATAGGCACACCCGGAATCGTCAACAGGTAGCAGAGAAGGATCTGCTCTTTTTGGTAAGTGGATTGTTTATCAACCTTTATAGCCGGCTCCCGGAACGCTCTTGCAACGCCATTTTCCGAAAGAGTGATATCACCTTCCAGCAATCCCATGATCCTGATCTGATCGTGACTGCCGATGATATTGCCCATCAGGTTGTTATACCCGTAAACAGTGTTGCTTTTTTCAATGGCCGTTTGCAATTCATTCAGGTCGCTGTTTTCATCGGTAAAAAGCCGCCTGAGAATAAAATACTGATTGGCATTGAATTGGGACGACAGCATTCCGTTGTTGACGTAGGATTTGATCAAATCATCACCGCCGAAAGTTTCTCCGATTTGATATACCGGCAGATTCCGGTTCGGTGATACCTCTGTTTTTATTTTGCGGGTCAATTCCCGCCAGAAATGATAGGGCACATGTTTGGTGGCGTCGTGGCGAAATCCGTCGATGCCGGTCTCTGTCATCCACCAAATAGCATTATCCGTCATTGTGTCAACAGCAGCAGCGGAATTTTCGTAATCAAAAGAGGGCAGAAATGTGTCAAACCAGGTCGTCAGGCGGTATTCGTCCCAGCGTCGGATATTTTTTGTTCCGTCAGGCAAATCGTATGTGCCAAACCAATCGCGGTGATTCTGATAATAAGGATGTTCGATATGGGTGTGATTGGACACGAAATCCAGCAGAATCTTCAGATCGTGCTGATGGGCAGCCTTTACCAACTGTTTGAATTCTGTGAGTGTACCAAAACGCGGTTCCGTTTCATCCGGACTTACCGGCCAGTATCCGTGGTATCCGGTATAGAAACGATGGGGTTCGGGATATTCCTGCCAGGCTTTATCGGTGGTTTTATTTATCGGGGAAATCCAGATTGTGTTAACACCGATTTTATTGATGTATCTCTCATT
>QNCV01000420.1 GCA_003645845.1 Fidelibacterota bacterium
CTTTTTCTTTTTTGGTGTTGTGGAAATGAATATTGGCCATGCCATTGTGGGAATTCTGATTGTTTTTATTATTTCATTTTTATTCACGACAGTTGCGGCGCGCGCCATTGCCCTGGTGGGAACTAATCCGGTTTCGGGGATGACATTGATGACCCTGATTCTTTCTTCGGTAATCCTGCTAAAGGTTGGTCTGACCGGTGAAAAGGGAATGTTAGCGGCATTGATTATTGGCGGGGTCGTTTGTACGGCACTGTCAATGTCCGGCGCCTTTGTTTCAGACCTGAAAATCGGGTATTGGCTGGGCACCACACCGCAGGTTCAGCAACGCTTTAAATTTGCCGGAACACTGCTGGCCGCGGCGTCGGTAGGATTTGTTATTTTAGTGCTGAATAAGACGTTCGGGTTTGGTGCGGAAGCCGGTCCGAATGCCCTCGAAGCTCCCCAGGCATCGGCTATGGCCGCGGTAATCGAACCTTTGATGACCGGCGCGCCGGCACCCTGGACACTGTATATTGCGGGTGTTTTTCTGGCCATTATTCTGGAATTGATCGGTGTTCCCCCGTTGGCCTTTGCGCTGGGAATGTATTTGCCAATCTACCTGAATACGCCTATTCTGGCTGGCGGGCTGATTGCCCATTTTGTCGGAAAATCCAGTGATAATAAAGAACTTGTCAAGAAACGCCGGGAAAAAGGAACGTTGATCGCATCCGGTTTTATTGCCGGCGGTGCAATCATGGGAGTTCTTGCAGCGTTTATTATTTTCTTCGGTCAGAAGATATATGGCGACGGGTGGACATTGATGCAGGCGCTTGGGACCGAACATTGGTCAGAATCAACCGGGGCAGAGATTCTGGGTTTTGTCATGTTTGTTTTGCTGCTGGGATATCTGTACTGGGATTCGAAACGCGTTAAAGAATAATTGTATTCCAGCGCACGTTTTATTTATATTAAAAAAGTTACTTTTTATTAAGTTCCAGGGAGGATGTTCCCATGAAAAGATATTTAATATTTATTGGGCTGATCGCGCTGCTCTTTATTGCGCCGGCCTGTCTGGAGAATTTTTTCTCCAGCGACGAAGAAGAACTGAATCAGGATATGGTCGGTGTATGGTATCGCTATGTTAAAATCGAAGACGGCAGATCTTTTGGCTTACGTGGGCTGGTGAAACTCTTTGATAGCGGTTCAGGGACAATTGAAAGTTTTGAAGAAGCGGACCAGGAAGAACCCCGCTTTGATTCATTTAAATGGCTGACCGAGGGGGGCAAATTCACGGTTACGGACGATAATGACAGCACTCTCTGGTCGGGGTCCTATTCGCTGACCGAGGACAATAATGTTGTCCGCTTTACCTATATCCGGGATAGCATTTCATGTGAAGAAGTATATGTAAAATATTCCGGCGCAAAAGACCCGGAAATGGTTGGCGCCTGGATCATGGTCAAAAGCCAAATCGGAACTGATGTACCGTTGAACGTCGAACGGGTTATATTTAACCAGGACGGCTCAGGTACGGATTATTATATCGACGATCTGAGAAAACTGGAGGATATTAAATCCACCGACATTGAAATCTGTCCGATGGCCTGGAACACCAACAGCGGCTACCTGATTGTCTTTGAGGAGAATGAAACCGTACCGATGGTTATTAAATACTCTGTAGCAGATGATGTACTTACCGGAAACGATTACACGGATGACGGCCGGGAGGAATCCTTTACCCTGGTTAAAGATATTGATAATATTGAAGAGAATGCTGTGGGAACCTGGAATCTGACTTCGGCAACAATCGACGGCTCTCCCGTTTCTACCGCCTTTTTACAGGTTACACTTCACTTAAACAATGATGGCACCGGCGACTGGGTAATGTCTTCAACTTTTTCGGGCTCGGATTCAACATCTTTTTCCTGGAAAACAAACGGCGGTTATGTCTTTATTTATGATAATGCAACACCGTTGATTGCCTGGGTGCAGGAATATTCCCTATCCGGGAACACCCTTGTTCTGAGAACCGACACAGATTATTATGAAGAATATGGGTGGGTCAGTTCGGAATATACATTCGCGCGTGCAAAATAGGAAAAATCACTCCTCTTTCTAATTATCCTTGGCGCCCTGAAAAATCCAGTCATAGATGAGCTGGGTTTCAAACTCATCCAGATAGGGCGGTCCGTCTTTCGGCATTCGATAACCAATCACCTCCGGCGGCTCGGCTGTAACGGACAGATACAAAATGCTCTGATCTGGATAACCGGCGACAACCAGATTTTCCTGATGGAGGCTGTTGCCGTTCATCAGGGATTCATAGGAGCTGAGATTTAGATTGTTGAAACTGGCCGCTTCACTGTTATGACAGCGAATGCACTCGGCCTGAAATACAGGGAGAACATCATCGTTGAAGCTGACATCCCTATTATTGCTGTTTTCACATCGGGGCAGCAGAAAGGTTAGCGGTACAACCGCCCAGATGATTCTCGTTAAAAATGACTTCATAATTGCCTCCTCA
>QNCV01000421.1 GCA_003645845.1 Fidelibacterota bacterium
ATCCTTGCAAGGTATCGGCTAAAGGCACATATTCGCCTTTTCTTCCGGTATAAACCTCTGCCGTAAAAAATGGCTGGGTTAGAAAATTCTGTAGTTTTTTTGCTCGCTTATACAAAATCTGATCGGACTTGGAGAGTTCTTCAATTCCGATAATTGAGGCTATGCGTTCCAGTTGTTTGAACTCAGTCAAAGTCTTTAACACTTCTTGTGAAATTTTAAAGTGCCTTTCGCCTACAATAAGAGGGTCTAAATTAGAACAAGAAGAGGCTAAGGGGTCTATAGCCGGATATAACCCTAACTGCACCTTTTCCCGAGATAAAACCAATATGGAATCTAAATAACTAAGAATAGTTACCACTGCTGAATCAGTTATATCGTCTGCCGGCACATAGATAGCCTCAATGGCTGTAATAAAACTACCCATCCTGGAGGAGATCTTCTCATGGAAATTACCCACCTCTGAAGCCAAAGTAGGTTGATATCCAGTCTCAGAAGGAACCCTACCTAAGAGAGTTGAAATTTCTGCTCCAGCCTGAACAAATCTATATACATTATCTATAAATAACAATACATCCTGAAATTGACTTTGAAGATACTCGGCTAAAGTTATGCCAGTTGAGACTATCTCAAATCTTGCTCCTGGAGATTCATTCATCTGTCCAAAAGCCATCATTACTCTATCTAAGACCCCTTGCTTTTTAAGTTCGTAATATAACTCATTGCCTTCTCTAATCCTTTCGCCGGCTCCAATAAATACACAACTGCCTTTATGTTTTTTGATTATCCTATAAATAAATTACAAAACTAATATTGTCTTTCCTAAAGCCGCCCCTCCAAGGATTCCATTTTTACTACCTTTTATAATTGGAAACAGCAGATCTAAAATTTTAATACCTGTCTCTAAAACTTCAAATTTATGATATGCTTGGTGGTTAGCATTCAGATGTAAATTAGGAGTGCCTTTTTGCACTACTCTGGTAGTCCTGGATTTTAATTCTCCTCTATTATCAATAGGTTGACCGACAACATTTATTATTCTACCAAAAAGTTCTTCTCCAACCGGCATAGAAACCGAATCACCCAATGAGAAAACCTTAGTATTTCTCTGCAGGTTTAAAGTAGAGGCTAAAGCCATACACCTGGCGATGTTATTGCCTAAATGTTCAGATATTTCCAAAACAATCTCTCTTCCATTAAAAGTAGTTGTCTTGACTCTCTGGTAGAGATTAGGAATATCTTCTGCTTTTTCAAATTCTATATCTACGACAGGACCTCGAACTGCTATTACCTTACCTACTTTCTGATTTCTGGTGTCTTTCATCTGCTCTCCCTTTTCTGCTTTCTCAAGAGAGATGAGGTAAAAATATCCCTCATATTCCTATCAATCAATTTATGCAAAGTATCAAAATATTGATATCTCAAAAGTTTATTTCTCTGCGAAAGTTTCTGATGACTCCTCTCTAAATTTATAGTCCGGGCAGCAAACTCCGAAAGCCTGCTATCTTCAAAAATCTCATAAAGCTTATGGGTTATCCAGGTAGTTACTAAATATTTGACAATCCCATCCAAAGATGACTCTATTATTACCTTCTCTGTTTCAGATATAGTCGGCTCTCTGCCTTTAAATAATTCTGGGTATGGCAAGAGGTTTATCAGTTTAACCCTTTGCTGGGTAAAAGATACTGGTTCAGGATAAGAAAGGACTACCTTACCAATCTTGCCTTTGAGTTTCTGTTGAATAATATAATCTCTCAGTTCTATAAGAATTTGATATTTATTCTCATTATTTATACCTTGAAAAAAAGTAAATTTCTCTCCTAATCCTTTAATATAAGAGGCGCCTCTTTCACCCACGACTATAAGTTCAGCAGGATTATCTTTTTTCTCTTCTAAGGCTGTATTTATAACTTGTGCGTTAAGCCCGCCCATAAATCCCTCATTTGATGTAATCATTACAATGCCCATCCTATCAGAACCTATAGATACCAGAGGATGTTCTGCTTTAGTTAAATCTATTATTCGAAAAAAGCTCTCAAAGCAATCCAGAAAGGTCTTAAAATGCTGCCTGCTCTCTTTAGTTTTACGAAATTGAACCGAAGCAATCCCTCTCAAGACATCAAGCAGATCAGCCAACTCCTGGCTAAATTCTAAATCCTCTTTAATCCTTTTTAAAATAGGCATATCTTTAAAAAAGCAAAAATTACAATAGTTTGTAATTTGGAATTTGTGGTTTGTGATTTATTTGTCATTTGTAATTTATTTTTCGAAGAACTTTTTCAGGCATTCATCCATCTCTTTCATTGTGTTAATAGTTAATTCCTTTTCCTTCCTTAGTCTTTCTATCAAAGAGGGTTTAAACTTAAGAATAAAACTGTAAATCTCTCTCTTGAATCTCCCCAGTTCCTCATCAGATAAGTTATTTAGAAAAGAATGTTCAAAGGCATAGAGTAAAATAATTGTCTCTTCTATATCTGCCTGTTCATTTTTATCCTGGATAAAGA
>QNCV01000422.1 GCA_003645845.1 Fidelibacterota bacterium
ACCCCGTATCCAGTGCAGACCCATATCGCCAACCCAGTTGCCGGCAATATTTTTACAGAAAATATAGGTGTAATCCGGGCCGTGAGTATCACTCTTAAAAATGGTGTCCGGTTTGAACCACAGTTCCACCGTCCCGGCTGCAAGCATACCGGGCCACAAATTGGGCGTATCGTAAACGGTGACCTTATCGTGTTCCTCCTGGGTAAAATGGAGGCAGTTGCCCCATTGTGCCAATGTCACCCTCGGACTCAACACCAGGAGTAACAACAAAACAGCTGCGATTGTAGCAATTTTCGATAGCTTCATCTTACTCTCCTCTTTATTAATATTTTTTTATGCCCCTTTATATACATAAGTGTAACTGAAAGCGCTTAAATTTTCAAGTCTATTGAAAACCGCTGAACATTTTTCAGCAGTCCCCAGTCAGCGAAGGAATAGTTAAACGTCAGCCCGAAGGAATTTTTCAACGGCGTTTCCAGACCAAAACCATAAGTCAAACCGTTTTCACTGTCATTATCATAAAGAGATTCATAACCGGTGCGCAGATAGAACATATTCATCAGACAGTACTCCACACCCACATTGACACTCTCCACATTATTGGCCGGATGGTTCAAATCCGTCGATATTGCCAGATAATTCCTTGCATTAATTGAAATTTTATAGGCAATCCCGAACCGGAACAGCAGCGGCAGAGGATAGCTTTCCATCTTATACATCACGTTCAGCTGGTCGTTTGAATAGTTCTGTTTATCGGCGTCATAGGCCCGCACCAGGTCCCGGCCGTCGAGCTGCATGGTCGTACCGAAATTCGAGATACTCGTACCCAGGGTCAGTCCCTTCAGCTGGGATTTGTACAGTACGCCAAAATCAAGCGCCGCGGCACTGGCGGACTCATTCCAGATTTGCATCCGGATATATTTGGCGCTCATACCAAAGGAAAATCTGTCCGTAATTCTGGCAGCGATTGTGGTTGACAAAGCCAGATCCGACGCCGACCAGTATTCGCCGGTGCCCTCCGGCAGGGCGATTGTCCGCACCGGTTGCTCATCAACATAATCCAGAATAGTGACGTTTATTCCCCAGGAAAGCGCGTTGCCGAAGGGCACTACCACTCCGAAATATTCATGCCGGGTGTTCGCCAGCCATTCGGTATATACGGCGGAGATGGAAACCGACTGAATCTGAGTAATGCCCGCGGGATTCCAGTAAAGGGCGCTGACGTCGTTCGCAACGGCGGTAAAGGCCCCACCCAGAGCCTGGGCTTTCGCACCGACACCGATCTCCAAAAAAGGCGCCGCCGATGTCGCTCGCTTTTTAACTTCTTCGACGTAGTTACCCTCATAGTAATCCTCTTCCGAAACCTGGGCAAACAGATTTAATGAAAATCCCACAAGCATCAGAAGAATTGGTAAAATCTGGATTCTTTTAATAACTGACATATTCTACTCCGTCTAAAGAGATCATCACCTATTTGATTATTGCAAATTTGCCGATCTTCGAACCGATACCCGGCGCTTCCACATGGAAAATATAAACTCCAAATGAAACAGTAAGTCCATCTTCACTGATTAAATCCCAGGGCTCCGAACCGCCGTCGGTCAACCCGGCGGAATGGTACAGGGTTTTTACCAGTTTGCCGCTCATTGTAAATATCCGAATAGTGCATTCCGCGGGCAGATTGACAAAATCCACCCGTCGTTCGCCCCGTCCGCTGGAATAGAACAGCGGTTTTTCCCAGCTGGCGGTCGCAACATAGGGGTCGGGAACAACATAAATGTCATCCAGACTGCTCTTTGCCAGCGCCATACTGATTTCGGAAGCCCGCGTCGTAAAACGCAGAGTATCATCGGAAGTAAAAGGCTTATAGACCTTCACTTCAAATATGTCGCCCGGTTCCGGTATGATGGGATTTTCCAGATTGGGATCGTCGCGGAAATATATCCGCCAGGTATCATTGTAATTAAAGCCCATGGCATTGATAACCGGAAAAACTTCATCACCGGCGTTCAGGATACTGTCTTTGTTAATGGGTTCATTAAACATAAAATCCATCTGCTCGTTTCTCGTCGTACTCCAGACCTGAAAATTGACCGGATAGCGCTGCCAGGCCAGCGGATTGTAGCAGGTGTCGGCATTCGGACCTATAATCCGGATTTCAATGTCCTCGGGAACCCGGATTATTTTGACGCTCCAAGCTGTATCAACTTCAACAGGCAGATTACAGTTTCCGACGCGCCAGCCATACTCCCTGACATAGGTCGAATCGTTATCAAATTCAAACTGCAGGCCGTCAAACAGCTCCTTGCTGACATCGAATTCATCATAGTGACCGTTGTACAATATCCGTCCGTCGGAAATATCCTGCACTTTGATGCTGTCTGTATTGCGGGCGTCGGTCAAATCATCCTTGAAAGTAATTTCATAGGTGTGACCGTCTTTAACACTGTCCGGCACAATCACATTGACCGCATATTCACCGGTGGCTATACCGTAATGCT
>QNCV01000423.1 GCA_003645845.1 Fidelibacterota bacterium
GGGTAACGGAGATCTGCATATAGATGTACAATCGGATATCGATCCTTTTCTGCCCGTGCTTCCCAGATTGGGAATAACATTTAAAATTCCGGAAAAATACTCACAACTTACATGGTTTGGTCGGGGCCCTTTTGAATCCTACTGGGATAGAAAACAGGCTGCATTCCTCGGCATCTATCATGGCTCTGTTGCAGACCAGTACTTTCCTTATATCAGGCCACAGGAAAACGGAAATAAAACGGACGTACGCTGGGCCACACTTTCGGATAATTCCAATTCCGGCGTCATCCTCTATGGGGTTCCTGAATTCAATCTCAGCGCACACCATTACTCTTTAGATGATCTCACGAAAGCCGCTCATACCTACGAAATTGTGAACCGGGGTCCTGTAACCGTAAATGTAGATCACCTTATGATGGGATTGGGAGGCGACGACAGCTGGAATCCCCGTACGCATGAGGAATTTCTGATTAAACCTGATACTTACAATTGGGCATTTATCTTGAGATTCAGCTCATCTCTGTCTGATGATAAATGGAAACCCCTGCCACGAATTTTACCTTCTCCGTCCATCTCCACCGAATCTTTGCTTTTTCGTAAATCTCTGGAATTTAACCTCAAATCAGCCATAAAGGATGCGGAGATTATTTTTGCGGACAACAAACAGAAACTCACTGAAAATCCCGAACGCTTTTCTTCTCAACTGAAAGCCAATCGTTCAATAAGTCTCGTAGCCAGAACTGTAAAAGAGGGATATTTATCAAGTGAGGTAAGTGAGTTTCATCTCCGAAAGATTGAAGAACCTTTCGTTAGCAGGATAAAGAGGTTTCAAGATCCGGCTGAAGAAGTGAAAGTTTCACTGACCGGAGTCCAGACCCTCATTCTTATTACCGAAGGCACGGAAGATGGTACTAATAACGACCATACGGATTGGTGTGAGGCATCTCTCCGAAAAGAAAACGGTGAAAAGGTCTATCTGAGTGATCTTGAACCCGTCCTTTCTGTTCAGGGGTGGGGAACCCTGGGAAAAGATAAGAGTGTAAAGGGACTTCCCCTTCTGATAGCCGGCAGGAAGTTTAATCGGGGATTGGGAACTCATTCGAACAGCAAATTAGTATTCGATTTACAAGGTAAATATAAGGAATTTCACGCCTGGATAGGCATTGATGATGGCGCTGAAAAAAGCGGCAGTGCAATTTTCCGGGTTCAGATTTTGAAATGAAAATCCATAACAGTAACAGAGTTCTATTGGTTTTTCTGACGTTGCAAACGTTTGCACATATAGAGTATCTCCGTGCTGATACGATTTCTGTTCAAATTAATACCCGGATAAAACATCAGGTGATTGAAGGATTCGGAGCATCCGATTGCTGGTCCTTTCAGAAAATCGGCGCCTGGCACGAGGATCGGAAAAACCTGGTTGCCGATCTACTTTTTTCCAAAGAGAAAGGCATCGGTCTTTCACAATGGAGATTCAATATCGGAGCCGGGATTAACCGCCAGACCATTCATCACCCCTGGCGGACAGTGGAAACCTTTGAAACAGGACCGGGACAATATGACTGGACAAGACAGGAGGAAGAACGCTGGTTTTTGGATGCCGCCAGGGAAAGGGGTGTTGAGCAGTTTATTGCCTTTGTGAACAGTCCCACGGGCAGAATGACCCGCAACGGACTAACTAATTGCACCAATGGTCTCGGTTCAACCAATCTGAAAGACGGCTGGGAAAATCAGTTTGCTCGTTATCTGAAGGATATCCTAGTTCATTTCCGGAATGAATGGAATCTTGAATTCGATTATATCAGTCCTGTGAATGAACCGCAATGGGAATGGAATGAAGATTCCAATCAGGAAGGAAACAGAGCTGCCAATGAGGACATCCGCAATATCGTCAGCGCCCTTTATGACTCATTACAATCAGCAGGATTGAATACCGAAATACTCCTGGTTGAAAGCGGCGACCTGAGAAGCTGGTATCAATATACCGGCGGCATCAGCAACAAGTACGGTAAACAGTACGGAAATTATCTGTCGGAGTTGATGGGAAATCCGACGGTGTCAAATAAAATAAGCAGGCACATTGCCGGTCATTCTTATTGGTCTGACCTTCTAAATACTCAACTTATACAGGACAGAGAAGCCCTCGCGATAAAATTAGAGCCGTATTTTGCCGATGGTTGGAGATACTGGTGTTCCGAATACTGCATTCTGAGCGGTCCCTTCGGCGATGGCGGACACGGACGTGATCTGAGCATGCAGACAGCCATAAATGTCGCCAGAGTTATGCACTATGACCTTACAATCTTAAACGCCAGCGCCTGGCAATGGTGGACGGCGGTGTCCCCTGAGAATTTTAAGGATGGTCTGATATACACCGACTATATGAACAACCCGATGGAGCAGTCAGTCATTGAAAGCAAACTCCTGTGGACATTCGGTAATTTCAGCAGATTTATCCGTCCCGGGTTTCGACGCGTTGAAATGCTGGGCGCCAATGATAA
>QNCV01000085.1 GCA_003645845.1 Fidelibacterota bacterium
CAGGTCGAGAGCGGCTTTCATATTTTTATCATCGCCTGACAGAATTTCCTTGCCCATTTTACGCATCATTTGAATTGTTTGATTTTCCTGCATCTGCCACTCATCGGACAGATCGAGCGTGAAACCGAAATACTGATTAGAGTAAATCCCATTTTCGAATGCTCCCAGATCGAGAGTCTCGGGCTCTTTTTTGGTGCAGGCCAATAATGAAAAGAGAAGCAGACTTATAATAAAAATC
Source organism: Fidelibacterota bacterium (assembly GCA_003645845.1). Classification (GTDB taxonomy): domain Bacteria; phylum Fidelibacterota; class UBA2242; order UBA2242; family UBA2242; genus B118-G9. The sequence goes on from QNCV01000085.1 coordinate 239, forward strand.
ACTTTTATTTTCATATTTATAACCTTTCCGTTCCTGAATTAATATCTCCCGTAAATAGTATATAATATAAAGTCAAGTCAATCCCAAAAAATCCAATTTTCCTTGACAAAAGAGGATTTATTGGTATAATTAAATATATACTGCTAACGGTCCGATATATTATATTTCTAATTTTAACATGGAGAGAAAGCCGTGAGAATCTCTGGCGAATCCTGCAATTGTCTTCGTGTTTACATCATTGGGCTCATCCTGCTGTTTTTGGCGGCGGGAATACTATCTGGTCCGCTGGCAGCACAAAACTGTCAATTAACAGTGGAAGTGCGCGATACGATCGCATACTCAGGCCAGCAGAAAGCGGTGATTTCCATATTCATGGAGAATTACGTCGATACGGTGGCCGGTTTCAATCTGTGGCTGGTGCTCAATCGGCCTGATATTATGGAATTTATCCTGGATTCAACTATGGTGGTTGATACGACATACTGGAGTTGTCTTGAATGGAATGAATCCGTTTGCACGGATTCAGGCGATGTTACCGAATCGGTGCTTCTATATGGAGCAAGCTATGACTGGATAACGGTAGATACATATTATGTCAACAGGGCGGTTTTGGATACTGCCGGGACGCTTGTTTCGGGCTGGGAATTATTGGAAGCCCGATCGATAGCCGGAACGGGGTATGATGTTAAAATTTCAGGTATGGCCAATAGCTTTCTGCCGCCGGTGACGCCGGGGATTGGACCGCAGAATGGTGATTTTCCGCTTATAAAGCTGTATGCCAATATTTATGAATTACCTGAGGGCTTTCCCGATCCTTCCGTAACGATTATGGTGCCGACCGGTTTGCTTGATAATTTTGGTTTCTCCAATGAACTGGGGGAGGCAATCGGGATTATTACCGATACAGTCGAGCAGGAAAGATGCTTCGCCTGCGAAGACGGGGGAGACCCTCCGTGTGATCCGATGATACAGGTACCGTGCGGGAGTCCCGATGTCGATTCGATCTGGTGCTGTGATTCGGTAATGTCCAGTTATATCGATACAGACTATGTGTGCGTCTTAAATGGGACTCTGACAGCAGTTACAGGCACTTGCGGGGATGCCAATGTTGATGGCGGAATCAATATACTGGATGCGACGTTTATAATAGGATATCTGTATAAATCAGGTTCTGCCCCTTACTACGGCGCGCTTTGTGATGTCAACTCTGACTGCGCCATAAATATATTGGATGTGACGCGGATAATAGGCTATTTGTACAAAGGCGGGGAAGCTCCGAACTGCCCGCCGACATGGCCATGTCCCTGAGCCTTCGAAAATATAATATCTTATATTGAATAAAAACCCGGAAGAATTCCAATCTCCGGGTTTTTTATTCGAAATTATCTTTCGGAACCCACCCTCTGTTACCCTCCTGATCGATACATAGGTACCAGCCGCTTTCTTCCATTTTGATTTTCATTCGATCTCCCGGCCGGACAGTCAACTCGGCGGCATCGTAATCGCGAAGCATGATTGCTTCGTCATTTTCAATGCGGACATAATTTTCCGGCACCCACCCGCCGATATTATTATGATCAGTGCACCAGACCCAGCCGGGCCATTCGCTGTCCTTTTTGCCGACTGACAATCTCTGGCCCTTTACCAGATTCAGCGGATCGGGATAGGCTGATGTGTAGGCGGTGGTGATTTTCAATATCTTCCAGGGGCGTATTAGCCGGTAACCCAATAAAACCAGGCCAAATCCGGCAAACAAAATCAATGTCCATAAAAGCAGATGGCCGATATGATATGTTTTCAGGGCGATATTATAAATACTTGAGATCGCCCGAATAGAAAAATATGCTCCCGACATAATCATGATAAGACCGATTAATATCTTGAGCATTTTTCCTGTCCTCCTGTTTTTTCCTTCAGCGGGATTTTTTCCAGAGTTCTTACGCTTTCGCTGTCGAGGAGGATAATATCTGCTTCGTTTATTTTACCGTGAATGTCAATTTTGCATGAATTCAATTCATCGATCAGGTTTCTGCATTTGTGCGAATCTTTCGACTGCGCGATTGTGATATGGGGGATGTATGGTATATCGTGTGCAAGCTCATTTTCAATTATGCCGCTATATAGAAGATCGTGCATTTTTATGATACGTCTATTACCTTCCACCGGTACCAAAAACACAAACCAGGAATTACTGCGAATCGCTTTGTGATAAACCGCATTCCGGATGACAAAGGGGAACGACTGAAGTTCACCGCAGATATTTCTGCAATGATCGATAAAATCCCGCTGGTCGATTCCGGTGACCGGGAATACAATGGAAAAATGAGGGGCGACAATCGAATACTGCGGATCATGTTTCTTGCGTATCGATTGCATCCAATCGAAGTCGTGTTTATCAAGTTCCGGATAGCAAACCGCCATTAACTCCATAATATAATTTCCCCCTTTAATCGAGCCGGTTATTCGAGGGGACGGAAAATAACCAGAACCTCGCCCTTTGTTACTTTGACAACGAATTCATCGCCTGATGGCGAGTATGTTTTCTTCTCGACCGCGTTTTCACGATTAAATGTCAGCGTCCGGTAACTTTCCGGGCCGATTATCTCATTGCCCAACTCTTTGCCGTCTTTAAAGAAGGTCAGCAGGGCGGAAGATTCACCTTCTGAGGTGCTGACAAAGCGGACCTCGAATTTCTTCCCGGGTGTTATTTTACGGCGGAATTCTTTCCCGGCCGGTATTTTTTCACCGACCGGCAGATCAATGTGGGTAACTTCGACATGAGCGGCGCCGTCCCTGGTCCGAATGGCAATTACATCGGCCTCCTGCGGGGTTTCTTCAAAAATCAATTCAGCGGTCCGGCGCTTGGTCAGATTCATAGTCGACTGGCCCGGGTCTTTGGTCGGTAAACCGTCTTTGAACGGCACCGCGGTCAGGGCGGCGTAGGCATCGATGGTCCCGGTACCGACGACCCTGAGAGCCTTGCCGGATATCACCTTGACTTTCACCATTTCGGCTATGGCCAGATCGATTTCAAACGGCGGCGTTTTGATCGGGGCCGTCTCGACTTTGTCCGACCAGCTTGGAACATCAATGGCCTGTTCGCCGGGTTTGGTTATTTTTCTATAACCTTCCGGAATTTGGAACAATGTCCGGTCGATTTTTTCCTTTTTTATGTTCTTAAGTTCCAATGTAAGTCTGTTTGATGTATGGTTGATGATTTTAACGGGGAAATTTAATTCCGGGGACATCCAGTACGTCATCAGCTCATCGTCGTCCTTTTTTAGCAAATAGCCGTCGCATCGATAACCGCTGATAAGATCCTGTCCCAGACTGTCGCTCTCGGCAATGGAGATGGTATATTTCAGGCCCTGGAACGGATCATTCATCAAGCTGACAGGGTCGGTGGTCGAGATTTCAAGGAATTCCTTTCGGGACGGTACCAGCGCATGGGTAAAGCCAGTACGTTCATTAACGATAATGATTATGGTTTCTCCGGCCTGTTCCTGCTCCATTCGATAAAGAGAATCGACGACATAAATTTTTGTGGTGATGCTCTGTTCTTCATCGCTTACGACCATATCGGCGGAGAACTCGCCCTCGGGAGCTTTACTGCAGGCAAATAATGCAAAGGTCAGCAATATTGGGATAAAAGCCTTTTTAAGAGTCATCTGATCAACCTCATATTTTTTGTTATTTCCGTTAATCCTGTAAATGTGTGTCGTTGATAAGCCAATGTCAATTCAAAAGATTTTTGTCAAAATGGAGATTTGATCGATTTGTCATGAATAAATATATTTTGTGTCGGTATATTTATTGGATATCGAGATTGCGAATATAAAAAATCTGTTTTGGTCTAACACTCCTTTTAACGAAGCCGGAGAATTCGGCGGCGGCTTTCCCCATTTTAGCCGCCGCCGGGTCATATTTTTCAATGTTTCATCTAAAAGTCGCCGCGGGAACCTTTGACAATCATGCCGGCGCAGCATATATTTACAGTATGACAGATAAATATATTTTAGATTTCGGCCTTCTCCGGCGAAGTATATTGTTGGAACCGATACTGACGATAGCCATGGGGCTGTTTTTGTTGGTGTCGGGATGTTCCGAAAACAGTTCCGGTCCGGTGAACACCCCCCCCATAATTGAGTCGATCGAATGGGATCCGGCGGCCGTTCATCCCGGCTCCGATGTCGTCCTGAAAGTCATCGCCAACGATCCCGATGGCGACAGCGTTCGGTTCAGGTGGACCACGTACCCTAAAGCCGGATTGTTTTCCGATACTCTATCTGACCTATGTACCCTTACTGTGACACCGGTATTGGAAGGCGGGATGTTTTTGAAAGTCACCCTTTATGCATCGGATAGTCTGAATTATAACGACACAAGTATATGGATACCGTTAATCGAAGGTGAGACGGTTTCGGGGCATACCTATTATGCCAACACGGAAATCCCGCTTCCCGGCGTCGTTGTAACGATCGGTAAACTTATTGATACGTCGAGTTTTCGCGGAGCTTACGAAATCAAACATATCTCGCCCGGTTTAAGAACCATCACGATGGTTAAGGATGGCTGTGGTGATCACACGGCAGACTTGACTGTCGACAGCCATATGGTTTACGATATATATGCCGACTGCCCCGGATTGACGAGAACCGTATCGGGCCGTATCACCTCGTTTGATGATTTCGGACTGCAAAATGTGCAACTGACCGTTTTGAACGATGACAGGACACCGACGATCCTGTCGGGTGTCAGCGATAATATGGGTAATTTTACTATCGAGGGGGTTCCTCCCGGGAAACGCACTCTTACTCTGGAAGATCTCGGCAATCCTGTCTACCATATACTTTCCGATACGATTTTGATTACGATAGTCAACGATACCAATTTACAGTTGAGAGGACGGGTCAAGCAGGATCTCTTTGTTTCCGAAGGGATCGATCATCCGGAAAACTGGATTCTGCAAGATATTGATTACTGGAAAAGATGGTTGGTCGATAGTGCCGGCCAGTGTTTTTTGTATAATTCATGCGAGGTACACGGATATGGTTTGTTGACCATGGCGAATCCGGTATCGGTTCCTGCTGATGCGGAAGCTGTCACCCTGGCTATTGATGCCGATCTGGAAGATGCCAGTCTTGTTATCGGATATATAGTCGATGGAAAATCTGTCTTTACTCAGGATGTTGCCATGGGAACGGGCGAATATAATATTGTCGAGACAGTCGATATCTCCAAAGTAAATCCGCTGGGGCATGAGCTTGCGATTGAATTATATGGTTTGTATAATCATTCCGATGTCTGCGCCTCGATCTGCCTGCGACGCTTTGAACTTGCCTTTTATAAGTAACCGGATAAAAAAAGAGCTCCCGCAATTATGCGGGAGCCTGTAAATAATATATAAAATTAAATCAGATATCGACGCCGTCGACATCAGTGTCGGGTTTTGTAACCCGCTCGAGCGTTTCGCTGATTTCCTCGGGTCGTTTATCCTTCAGTTTGTCTTTATACTTTTTAAGCTGACCCTTTACTTTATCAATTGCATTTTCAATCGACGCGTACATATCGTTCGAATCGGTTTTCCCGGTCAGGACGTCTTTGTACACCCTGACCTTTATCTCCGCCGTCTGGCGGTATTTTTCGACATCGAGTATGACCTCGGACGAGATTATATTTTCAAAGTACCTTGTAAGCCCGGCGATCTCCTTTTCAACATGCTCTTTTAACTCGGGAGTCAAGTCAAAATGCCTTGCGGTGATCTCGATATTCATTCTCTCACTCCTTTCTATTGGTCTAATATTCTGACCGGGTGGCCTGCTTTGAAATAATGGTCGGATTCGATAAGTCTCCGGGTTCCGGAACTTTGTCTGAGTACCAGAGAATAGGTCGAGGCGCCGTCTTTTCGAAAAATGACGCCTTTAAGCAAATCACCGTTGGTGACACCTGTTGCGGCAAACATGATATCCTCACCCTGAGCCAGTTCTTTAAGGTCAAAAACCTTATTTATATCTTTTACACCCATTCGTATGGCGCGTTCCCTTTCCTCCTGGTTTCGCGGTACCAGCCGACCCTGCATGGCCCCGCCGATACATCTAAGGGCGGCCGCCGCCAGAACGCCTTCCGGGGCGCCGCCGATACCAAGTAACAGGTTGACGCCCGTATCCGGCATGGCCGCCGCGATGGCGGAAGAAACATCACCATCGGCGATCAGGTGGATTCGGGCCCCGGTTTTTCTGACGCGCTCGATAAGATGTTCATGCCGTTCGCGATCGAGAATTACCACGGTCAATTCCGGGATCTTATATCCCAGGCACTCAGCGACGCGGCCGATGTTTTCCTCGACCGAAGCATTAAGGTTGATTGCCTCCGCAGCCTCGGGTCCGACGGCTATTTTTTCCATATACGTGTCGGGGGCATGTAGAAGTTTGCCCTTGGGTGCGATGGCGATAACAGCCAGCGCATTGGAACGGCCGTATGCGACCGAATTGGTACATTCAAGCGGATCGACGGCGATATCTACCTCGGGTGATTCGCCATTACCGACGTTTTCACCAATGAAGAGCATGGGCGCTTCATCTCGTTCGCCCTCGCCGATAACAACTGTTCCTTTGAATGAAATACTATCAAGGCATTCCCGCATGGCGCTGACTGCAGCTTGATCGGCGCCTTTGCCGTCACCGCGGCCAACCCACTCAGCGCTGGCCAGAGCGGCCGCTTCAGTGACTCTTACAATTTCCAAAGCGAGATTTCGGTCCATTGGATAAACTGCCTCCTATGTTATACGTATCCATATAACCGCTTGTAAGTTTCCGGCAATAATAAAAATGGGACTGTAATTTCAAATTATCATGCCTTTCGCTTGCGGAAGCGAGCCGGCAAAATCTTCAATTCTTCGCGATACTTGGTAACCGTCCGTCGGGCCAGTTTAATCCCCTCTTCCTGCAACCGTAAAAAAATTTCCTGGTCCGACAAAGGTTTTTGTGGATTCTCACCCCTGATTATTTCTTCAATCCGGTTTTTAACATGACGCTTCGACATTTCACGACCGTCCTCATTGGTGATTCCGGAATTGAAAAAATATTTTATTTCATAAACCCCTTGAGGGGTTTGAACATATTTACCGTTAGAAACGCGGCTGATCGTAGCCACATTCATTTCGACCTTTCTGGCGATATCTTCCATTATAAGCGGTTTGAGAAAGGCGGCGCCTTTTTCAAAGAAATCATATTGCTCTTCCACGATCGATTCCATGACACGGATCATTGTCGATCGCCTTTGATTGATGGAGTTCAGCAGCCACCTGGCCTGCTCGAGTTTTTCCCGGACATATTTTTTGGTATCCTTGGAGGTCTTATTGCCGGCCTTCAGTAATTGCCGGTAACCCGGGCTAATCCTCAGATGGGGAGTGTTGCGGTCATTATGATAGACAACAAATTCATCACCAACCTTTTCGACAATCAAATCGGGGACAATAGGGATGGCGCCTGAATCGAAGCTGCCGTGAGCCGGAGACGGGGAGAGGGTTTTTATCAGATCCATTGCCTGTTCGATTTTTTCCACGGGCACACCCATTGACCGTGAGATCTGCAGTATTGATTTTTTGTCCAATTCGTTGACATGCTGGTCGACAACCCGGTAGGCAATGGAATCCTTGTAGCCCTTTTCTTCGAGCTGGATCAGTAGCGATTCGCGAAGATCACGTGCACCCACTCCGGTGGGATCGAAACGCTGTATCATTTTGACTACTTTTTCGATCTCTTCAACCGGTATTTCCAGTTCTTCAGCCATTTCCTCAGGCGAGACTACGAGGTATCCTTTGGGGGAGATATTTCCTATTACATATTCGCCGATTAATTCTTCCTTCTCTTTCAATTTCAGAAATGAAAGCTGTTCCTTGAGATGGTCATAAAGAGTCTTTTCATTGACCGGGACACGCTCAAAAGGTTCTTCTTCGGCGGCGATTATATTTTTTACCTTGAATTCATCAAAATCATTAGTGTCGAAATTTTCCCAGTCGATCTTGTCCAGTTGCGGATCAAGTTCATCTTCACTTTCTTTGAGGTTGATTTCGTCGTTATCCTCATTTTCTTCCGAGGGTTCCGGTTCAATCTCTTCCAGCATGGGATTAACTGAAAGTTCATGTCTCAGGGTTTGCTCCAGCTTTAGGATAGGCATCTGAAGCATTTTCAGGGATTGGATCAGCTGTGGAGCCAGGGTTTGTTTTAACTTTAACTGTAAACCGAGTTTCATTTGTAAGCCATTGTTTTAAAATAATTTAGCAAACATCGCAATTACGCTTCATTTAATACATAATATCGGTTTAAATTCAGCACATATTTAGAATTCATTATCATCTAACATGAATACACATGTAATTTTACGAATTTTGTTCAGAAATTACCTTTAATTCAGCTTAAATTTCTCTCCAAGATAAATTTTTCTGGCCTCCGGATCTTCAGCCAGGA
>QNCV01000086.1 GCA_003645845.1 Fidelibacterota bacterium
AAATTAAATAAAAGCGAAGATACGGCAACCAACGCAATGGTTGTTTTTCTGGCGCTGAATACCGCCAGCATCAGATTCATACCCATGACAGTTATCGCCGTCGGGGCGAAACTGGGTTCGGCAAATCCTTTCGAAATTATCAGCACGGCGGTCTTTGCCTCAACCTGCGCAACCATTGCCGCTGTGACAGCGGCCAAACTTTTTCAGCGCTTGCCGGGCATCCGGAAAAGTGATCCGAACCGGACGACGGACACGGTAAAGGAAGGGGGTAACGATGCTTAACACACTCGCTGTTGCCGCCACCGATACCGTCCGGCAAGTTGCTCAAGCCAGCGCCGGAGCCGGCGAATCGCTGTTTGTCACGATTATGAAAGGCTTTTCCAACCTGGCGATTCCGGTAATCCTTTTTGTGGTCGTCGTTCTGGGATTCACCAAAAAAATCAAGGTCTATGAAACCTTTATCGAAGGCGCCAAAGAGGGATTTACCGTCGCCGTAAATATTATTCCCTATTTGGTGGCAATTCTTGTGGCAATCGGAATGTTTCGCGCTTCCGGCGCTATGGACTTTTTCATAAAAATATTGTCACCGTTAACGAACATGATCGGTATGCCGGCCGAAACCCTGCCGGTGGCGCTGATGCGCCCTCTGTCGGGAAGCGGCTCCCTGGGCATTGTCACCGAATTGATGAATCAACACGGACCGGACTCCTTCATCGGGCGGCTGGCCTCCACGATGTTCGGCAGCACGGAAACAACGTTTTATGTAATCGCCGTGTATTTCGGCTCGGTGGGAATCCGCAAAACCCGGCATGCAATTGCTTCCGGGCTGGTTGGCGATTTTGTTGGTTTACTGATGGCTGTTTTCATCTGCCATATTGTATTCGGTTAAACAGATTTGTAGTTTTTCAAATACAACAACATTCAGAAGCACAACGCACTGTGCCCCTAATAATTTGTTTTAACAAGGATGTTATTCTGCTTCCTCGTGTGGATTGGGGCTGTCCAGTTTTTTGGGGTCTTTCAGACGGTTGACAACCCCCATGGTCAGGACACCGGCCTGGGCGCCGTCGACTATCCGATGGTCAAAAGTCCCGGTCAGCGGCAGCATCTTGCGAATTTTGATTTCACCATCAATCACAACAGCCTTTTCTTCGATTTTACCCATGGTGACAACCGCCGGAATCTTACCGATGGGGAACAGAGCCACCATTCCGTATGACAGGCCGAAGGAACCGATGTTTGTGACCATTATACTCCCGAAGGGATCCGGGGGAATCTTCAGGAATGGGAAGGAAAAACCCAAATCAAAAATCCAGAATTTTATCAGCACAAACAACATGCGGCGGAATGGCCAGGGCATTTTGGACAAAGCGCCCTTGGATGCGAATGCGCCGGTCTCTTTGCCACTGCGCTTAGCGGCGGCCTTTTCACGGACAATCTCTGAAATCTCACTTACGGAAAGGTCCTGGGCTTTACGTACAATCAGCCCGGTCATTTCCTTGCCGCCTATATTCACAGACACAAAAATATCGGCATCTTTCCGAAAGACCACATGTCCGCGCCTGACAAAACAATTGACATCGGGAATATCCTCATAAAGCGCGCGGGCAACGGCGGCGGTTACAAAATGTGTAATCGTCAGACGGCGTCCCTTTTTGCGCTCCCTTTCAATATAATCTACAATATCGGTGACGTCTGCGTCGAAAATGCCGTAAATCCGGCTATCCACCGGCTGTTTATAGACCGCAATTGCCAGTTTCCGCCATGCTGTTGTATAACGTTCTTCCAAAATATGCTCCCTATTTTTATCCAATACCCGAAATGCTAAATTTAGCTAAATATCAGTAAAAGTCGATAGTTTTTTGGCGGCTAATTTTTTATTGGATATTCTGTCATTACATCACTATTTTACCTGCAGAAAATAATCAGGGAGAAGATCATGTTCAGGAAAACAATATGCGCAGTTATGCTGATCATTATTAGCTTGTTCAGCTGCGGTAAAGATCAAATTCCCGATAAAAAAATATATGAAATGTCCAATGTGGAAATCGATCAGCTGCTGACCGAAACCGCTCAGAAAGATATGACCATCACCGAGCGAATTAATTATTATTCGGCAATGTTCCTGGGAATGCCCTACGATCTGACCTGTACCGGCGACGGCCCCTACGCCCTGTACGAACCCCGCCCGCTGGTCAATTTCAAAGAGACAAACTGTATGGTGTTTTGCGAACATGTATTGGCGCTGTCAATCTCCGACAGTTGGGATAACTTCTTCAACAACCTGCAGCAGATCCGCTACAAGGACGGCATCATCGGCATGCGCACCCGGAATCACTACACCATGGCGGACTGGCTGCCGGCCAACAGCTGGCTGCTGGAGGATGTTTCCCGGCAAGTGGGCGGACAGTACACGCAAACCACGACCCGTACCATCTCCCACAAAACCTTCTTTCGCGCAAAAGGCATTACCGACATGCGCTATGTGCTGCCGGACAGGGAAATCACCATAGACTATGTTCCCAAAGAAGATTTGCTGAAAATCAAAAAGAATGTCCGTCCCGGTGATATTCTGGCGCTCATTTTTGCCGATAAAACCGATATCTTCTCCGCCCACATGCTGATGATCGCCGAGAAAAACGGCCAAATCTACATTCGCGAATCTTCCAGCAGCAAAATGACAACCTTCGACACACTCTATGACGAATGGGTAAAGAGTAAACAGGACCTGGAACGCTATGCCGGACTCTGTTTTATGCGGGTACGGGAAGATCTGAACAAACCGGGAATGATTATTCTTCCCTGGAATATTCATAAATTGAAAAAGCAGGAGTAAAAGCCACAGAAACAGTGATCTACCGGATATTCACCTTCTGTAACTTTCGGTATTTTTTAAAATTTATATCCGGCGTTGAAATACAAAACCGTCTGTTTCGCGCCGGGCTGATAGACACTTTTTTCACCGCGGCCGATAATCAGTTCAAAAGGTCCGAGTGGCGTGACATATTTCAGTCCTAAACCGTAACCTTTCAGATTGTTGACCGTCAGTTTGGGGCCCAGTATATTGTTTTCATAATCCAGAACCATATTCCCGATTACCGATACGTAGAGATTGCGGTGCAATTGGTAACGATAATCCATTCGCAACATTGATAACCTCGTGGCCAGCAGCTGATAGTAGTCAACCCCGACAAAACTCCTGGGTCCGCCCTGCATGATAAATTTATTGGTAATGCTGTCCATGTCTGCGAACCCGTAGAAACCGTACACATGTAACGTATGTTTGCGGGCCATTGTCCGGTATACATCTACGGATACATCCATCCGAGTAAAATCGGGTAACCGGTTAATGCCTTTCAGAATTTTTTCATAATTTGCATGGACAAGAATGCCCTCACGCGGGATAAATGTGTCATCAAGACGATCGATGTTGGATGTCAGCTTCTGTTCCCAGAATTCATCTTTCCAACGTGGAAAGGTCTGGGGATCATTGAGCGCTACAATCGGGTAGACATTGGCCCATTCATAGGACCAGGAGGCTTCCAGATTCCAGTAATTTTTATACAGCATTCCGAAACCGCCGCCCAGTTGCGTGTTCCGGTTTTTATAGGTCGCCGCCTTATTGCCATTCTCATCATAAATAAAGTAATCCATATCATCATAATACATATCTATAAAAGGATAAAGCGGGAAACTCAGCGTCCGGGAAGGATAGTAGGCCCGCGAACTGATTTTTCCCCTGCCGATGAACTGAAATTCATTCTCAATCTGCAGGCCGGGAATCGGTTTGTTGACAATCTGAAAATTAAGCGCTGCAATTAGCTGGTAATAATTATCATAACGCAAGCCGAACCGTACTTTCAGCTTCGGGCTTTCCTTGACATAAAGTTTAAACCGGACACTGTTTTCACCAGCCGGATCGACGTCGTAGTAAATTTTCTCAAAATAACCCAGACTGTACAAATAAGTGATCCGGTCTTCAATTTTGGAATGGATAAATATCTCACCCGGTTTGATGCCCAGAATCCGGTAGATAAAATCAAAGGGCAGGGTCTTATTGCCATAAATATTAATCCCGTAAATAATCGGTCGCTTTTTTTCCTCCAGTGAAATGGTCAGCTGCAGCGCTTTATCGCCAACCCCTTTCGTTGAATAACGGACCCAGGCGAAATCACCGGTTTCTTTCAATTTCTCCATATATGTGTCGATAGTATCCCGGCAAAAACAATCACCCTCATGGATTTTTACAATGTCTCGGATGGCCGATTCGGGGATAACCAGATTACCCTGAACCTTGATTGCCACGATTTTATAACTGGAATCCGACGACAGTGATTCGCGGTAAAACCGGTTGCTGTGAAGATGATACTTTACTTTAAGATCAATCAGCTGCTGTTTGGATGCCTCGGCCGCTTTTTCGCCTTCGGCAATGATTTCCAGAACCTTTCTGTTTTCAAAGTCTGCAGCTGTACGCTTATAGAGTCTTGTATCGATTAATATATCCGCAAATTCCGCATTGTCATTGAGCGCCTTTTCCCGTAAAATGTTGAAAGACTGAGAAATGACATCCAGAGTGTTTCGAATTTCCGTCCGCTTTTTACTGGTTGTTCCAACCGTGGACGCAATAACAATATCGGCCCCCATATCTCTGGCCACATCGACAGGTAAATTATTCAGCAAGCCACCGTCCACCAGCAGTGAATCACCCCATTCGACGGGGCTGAAAATGCTCGGCACCGCCATCGTTGAGCGCATGGCCTTGGCCAGCGAACCGCTTTTCAATACCACTTCATTGCCTGTGATCAAATCCACTGCGACGCAGCGGAAGGGAGTCGGCAGGCTGTCAAAATCAGATACATCCGCATAGTCAAAAACCAGACGGGATAACAGCAGCGTAATATTCTGTCCGACAATTGCTCCGCCGGGACCAAGGGGCAGAAAATCCTTTATGCCCAGTTCAAACTGGTATTTCTCCGCATCCTCTTTCCGGAAATAGGGCAGCATGCTCCGCGGCGGACGGTCGGTGAAGACCTTCTGCCAGTCAACCGATCTGGCTATCTGTTCTATCTCTTTCCCGGTATATCCCACCGCGTACAGTGCACCGACAATCCCGCCCATACTCGTTCCGGCAATGTAATCAATCGGTATCTGCAGGGAATCAATCAGTTTAATGGTACCGATGTGGGCAAAACCCAGGGCGCCGCCGCCGGAAAGAACCAATCCGATTTTGGGACGTTCAGCCGCGCCAACCGGATTCAGCGACAGCAGACATAATCCGATAACGCTCAGAAAACGCCATTTTTTTACAGTGTTCATTTTACATGTTCCAGATAATCTAAAACGGCCTGCATTACATTATTCCGATCCGCCGGATTTAAAATTGTTTCAAAAGGAAAACCAAACGATATAACACGATATCCATTATCATAAGCCACACCGGCGCTGGTATTATTTTCACCGTACCTTAAAATCGTGACGCCCAGGGAATCCGCCGGCTCGAGAGCATCCGGCGATTCGACGGCATAAATATAAGGGTTCAGCTTCGTATTAAATTCAAAAGAGTCACCGAAATTCATGAAACTGGAATCCACGGAGTAAACCGGGCCGGTAACGACGGCATGATTCGTCCGCCACTGATAACCAAGCACATTCCGGATAAATCTTATCGATGTGGAATCATCCCGAACATAGACACAGGGATCGGTGGCGATGTATGCCCCGGAGACAAACAGGTTTCCGCCATCTTTGCAATAATCCGTCAGTTTTTGCTGTAAACCAACCGGATACACCGCAAATTCCGGAGGCAGAAAGGGTTTGGGACCTTCGGTGAGTTTTTCTTCGCCCATGATCAGGTCAACGATGCGATATTTTTTCAAATCAACATCCCCGTCAATAAGCGCCTCATCGCTGGCGGAACAGAAACTCCGTCCGGCAGCACTGAAAGCCTCACCATGAATTTTCACAAAATCATGGGTGTTGCCGGCCACGATCTTACATTCATAGTCGGCATGACTGGCGCCGTGCCCCGGGGAATCGTCATCAAGCCAGGGCGCATCGTTCCGAAATTCATACTGAGCGCCCACAAATCCCGCCTCATAGCCATCAGGGACACCCTGATCCCAGAAATTCGCAAAACCCTTGTATTCCTCCGTATTCAGGGTCGCAGGCGGCGCGACCCGGTCGAATCCGTTGACAATCAACACCGGCTCACTGAGACTGTCCACATAGCAAACGGACAATATTTCCGACGGAAAACTCTCGCCGCCGGCGTTGACCGCCGTGACTTTAAAACTATACACAACACCCGGTTTGATATATTTAAAAGTAATCGCATTGCTGTTCACCAGCCGGCCGTTATCAAAACCATTGTCACCAATGCGGGTATAGACAATATACTTATCCGGTACGGCCGTCTTTTCAAGGGAATCCAAAACCGGTTTCCATTCCAGGCGAACGCAGTTTTTATTGAACAGGATCACGCGGAAATGATCCACCGGCAGCGGCTGAACCACATAATCGGTTCCGTACTCCGAAGCAATAAATTTTAAAAAGGCTTTATAAATGGAGCGGCTGACGTCAAAACGAAAACGGGGATCGTTCCCGAATTTCATATCGAGAAAATTATGGTGGGACAACAACTCCAGCAACGCCGCCGGTACATTGGGACGCCATGCCTCGGAATAACCGCGGTCCCAGAGCGCCCGGCGATTCCAGACGGGATCATATTTCGCCATGATGTCCTGCGTGATCTGAGTTTGCAGTATGTCCGCCAGATCGCGGCTGGCCAGACGCGATTGTCCGTCGGGAAACCGGTAAGTCGTATCGGCGCCGTCAGTGTTGTAGATCGACAATGTTCCGACGACAATGTCATTATCGGTGGTTCCGGCGTCGGTATGAAAGGCCAGGGAACAGTCAATCGGAATTCCCAGTCCTTTGACATCCCGGTTTTTGGTCGGTCCGAAGGGAGCGCCTTTCAGGTAGTTGACCCACTCGCCGCGGCATTGGTAATCGTCGTTGTAGTCAATGGAGTCACCATTCAGATTATAGACCAGCGTATCGGGCATGCCGGCATATTGCAGATAATACCGCGCCGCTTCTGCGTAGCGCGGACGCTTGCTGATCTGACCGTTCCGGGCAATATTGCCCATGCCGCCGCCAAATCGCACCGCATCGGCAGTAATCACTCCGCTCTTTTTGCTCACATTTGAAACAACCACTTTCCCGATATCCGGGTCTTTCCCGGCATTAAACTGAAATGTCCCCAGGTAAATCCAGGTGCCGCCGCCAATCTGCTGGTTGATCAGAAACTCCGTTTTTCCCCCGGTATGATAAACCGTATAACGAACATCATCGATACTATTCTCCAATGACGCATACGCAATGGTCACGGCATATTTACCGCTTTCTGGAAAATCGGGTATATATTCGAACTGCGCCGTCGGGTGCGAATCGCTTTTGCAATAATGGTAACTTCCCTGTTTGAACGGATTCTGGCCGGACACATAGGGTGGCTTGCCAATCGCAAAACCGGCTGAATCCGATCCGCTGAAAAACACAACGCTTGTATCACTGACGATTTCCCGGTATTCGCTGCCCGGGCTGCATGAATCATTATCCACAATGACTTCATTGGTCTGAAAATCCCGTTCTCTGGCCACGAACACATTGGCGCCGGCATTCTCAAACATCGGGATCAGGTAGGGAATCGTGAAGGACATCGGAAACAGATCCTCGACAATCTGGTAGACCCGCGCCCGCTGCCACTCCCAGCGATTCAGTCTGTTTTCATAATACCAGCCGTGACTGTGCCAGAGCGCAATGTTGCGATTGTACAGGCCGGCGGTCGGCCGCCAGGGCTTGCTGATATTGCGGACAATCGGTGTTATTTCAGGGCGTGGCCGGACCATTCGGGAACTGTCGATCGTTGTACCGGGTTTGCGGTACAGGTTTGGAACCAGTTCCTCGACTGGAAATTTCTTTGAATAAATCTTTAAATCATATTTCCGATAGCGCCGGCCCAGTTCCTTCCGGAAAGCGTCATAAACACTTGTGACGGTCTCCTGGCGATAGGGTACCTGCCCCAGCACCCAGTTATAGTAGACATCAATTTCTTGATTTTGCCGGTCGACATTGAGGCTGTCGATTCTCAGTCCGCGGGAAACCTGCACCGGATCGCCTTTATTGACACAGTTCCGGGCAAATTTTGCGGCTCTTTTATGAATGACTTTTGTCACATGGTTCATTCCACTATAATCATAGCGGGGTTTCTGGACAGACATTGTCGCACAAGAAATCGTAAACAGACTTAAAATAAATAATCCGAATATTTTTAATAGAACTCGCAAATCTCGTTTCACCAACTTCTCCAATTATAACAAAAAAACAACCACCAAACTAAAGTTAAGATGATTTGACATCAGGATAAAGGAGAAAACGAACAGATCAACTTTAAAAGAATCCGAAACAGATAACCAAATCATTTTTTTCTTGCTTATAATTGATGGTTTCGTAAAAAGTCACAAATCGCTATAACATACTGAATATAATGTAATTGGCGGTAATATTATACTTGACATTTGTTGAATCTATTGTTAAATTAACATCAATATTAATAATAGTTTGAGAGACAGAAAAGTGATAAATATAAAAAACCACAAACAGCAACAGATCTTTGATCCATGGTCATATCTTGGTCCA
>QNCV01000087.1 GCA_003645845.1 Fidelibacterota bacterium
ATTTTTTTAAGATCGGTTTAATCGTCATCTCGAGAATTATGTCTTGTTAAAATATGCTCAAATCTTAAATTTACATTCCTTATCAAGGAAGATGCCATGGTTAGAACAATCCTTAATCCGATTATTTGAAAAGTTATTGTTGGGAAACAAGGCTGAAAAAGTTATCCGTAAATGCTAAAAGCCGGTTCTGCCGGTTCGCTGAGATTAAGAATAATCTATAAAAGGGTGATTTAAAATGTTGAGTGGTTTAATCCGAAAGGCCTCGCAGGGCGAAATTCTTGTAACTCTGCTGATCGCGATTATCCTTTATTCCTCTCCTGCCGCGGCAAATTCGCCCGGTGCGTTATCCGCTTTTTCCCCGGATAGATTTCATTTCAAGAGTTATCTGCATCTTCGCTACAGTTTTATTCAGAAGGAATCACGTTTTCCGATAGATGAAGGTAAATGGAGCCTTCGCCGATTCAAAGTAACAGCAAACTGGAGATTGAATCAAAACACTCAATTTTACTCACAATTCGGTTACAAAACACACAACAGCAGCAGCACCGATGACAGGGTTTACCTTCAACACGCCTATGTGAAGTTATCTCTTATCGGCCCGCTGAATTTGAAAATCGGGCAATTCAAACCGCCTTTCGGGTGGGAGCGATTTCAATCCGATTCCAGAATCCCGACTGTCGAGCGGTCGCAGGCGGTCAATCGATTGATACCAAATGGTTCATTGGGCAAATCCTTTGTCCGCGATCTTGGGATACAGTCCTTCGGGAACTTTGGGAAATTGTTGCCGGCTTTTCAGTACGAATTCGCTGTCATGACCGGTAGCGGCGCCAATACAAAACTGTCAGATTCTAATTTTCCGCTTATTGTCGGCCGATTGAGTTATAGAGAAAATTTCCTGTCACCATTGTTTAATAAAAATCTGGAAAAACGCAACTTTCAAATCCGTGAAGATTGATAACACTCAAAAAATATCTATTGAAAAAAAGGAAATTCTATGGCATGTCAAAAGGATAAAAAGCAGTTTGAACTTACAATAAACGGCAAGACTTTCGAACTCCTTGGACTGGACGACTGCGTTTTCGGCACCCTGATCTCCTTTCCCGAAAACGATGAAGACATTGCCGAGATGATGTGGGAGCAGCTATGTTTATGTAATGATCTCTCCTCCGATGATAAGGAAACACTCCTGCCGGCGTTACTGGAGTTTTATCTGAGCCATAAAGATGAGTATTCACCGATCGATTTAAACTGTGCAGGTTGTGACGGATGTGGCTGATCCGATTGTATTATATGAAAAATAGAAAAAGGGGTCAATGAAATTGACCCCTTTTCTCTGTATATGAAGGCTGTTATTAAGCGTCTTCGATTGCAGCCTGAGCGGCAGCCAGGCGGGCAATCGGCACACGGTAAGGCGAGCAGGACACGTAATTCATACCAACCTTGTGGCAGAATTTAACGGAGCTGGGTTCGCCGCCGTGCTCACCGCAGATACCGACTTTCAGATTGGGTCGTGTACTTCGGCCTTTTTGGGTACCCATTTCAACCAGTTGTCCTACACCGGTTTGGTCCAGAACCTGGAAGGGATCAACTTCGAGGATACCCTTGTCTATATAAATCGGCAGAAATTTACCGGCATCATCCCGGGAATAACCGAATGTCATCTGGGTCAGGTCATTGGTTCCGAAAGAGAAAAACTCAGCTACTTCAGCGATTTCATCTGCCGTTAAAGCCGCACGCGGAATTTCGATCATCGTACCGACCATATAATCGATTTTCTGGTCTTTCTCGGCAAAGACTTTCTCCGCCGTATTACGAATGATCTCGGTCTGCATTTCCAGTTCTTTTTTCGTACCGATTAACGGCACCATGATTTCCGGTTTGGCATCAATGCCTCTGGCCTTACAGTTCAAAGCGGCTTCGAGAATTGCCCGAACCTGCATCTCGGTAATTTCCGGATAGGTATTCCCCAGTCGGCAACCACGATGTCCCAACATGGGATTGAATTCGGACAGGGACTCAACTTTGTTTTTGACCTCTTCCACGGAAATGCCCATCTCATCAGCCATCTCTTTCTGATTGGCCTCTTCGTGAGGAACAAATTCATGGAGCGGTGGATCAAGCAGACGAATCGTAACCGGCAGACCGTCCATTGCTTCGAATATACCTTCGAAATCGCTGCGTTGCATTGGCAGTAATTTTGCTAACGCTTTGCGGCGACCTTCTTCATTTTCAGCCAGGATCATTTCCCGCACGGCTTTAATCCGTTCGCCTTCAAAAAACATGTGTTCGGTTCTGGTTAATCCGATACCGCGGGCGCCGAAATTACGGGCCACTACGGAATCCTTAGGTGTATCGGCATTTGTGCGAACATGCATGCGTGTATATTTATCACAGAGGTTCATTAATTTACCAAAATTACCGCTGAGTTCGGGGTCTTTGGTCTCAACCTTTCCATCTATCACTTCACCGGTAGAACCGTTGAGGGAAATCCAGTCACCCTCTTTAAACGTTTTCCCCTTGGTAATCATTGTGCGGGCTTTATAGTCGATTTTCAGCGATCCGGCGCCCGAAACACAGCATTTTCCCATACCGCGGGCGACGACAGCAGCGTGGGAGGTCATGCCGCCGCGGGCTGTCAGAATACCTTTTGCGGCGTCCATTCCTGCCAAATCTTCCGGAGATGTTTCTATTCTGACAAGGATTACATCTTCGCCCCGGGAGGCCCACTCCTGAGCTTCATCGGCAAAAAAGACAATCCGGCCGGTTGCGGCGCCGGGAGATGCCGGTAAACCTTTGGCAACGACGCTTGCGTTTGCAAGAGCCTCGGTATTGAACACCGGGTGGAGTAATTCATCCAGACGATTGGGGGCGACTCGTAATACGGCGGTTTTTTCGTCAATCATACCCTCTTCCAACATATCCATGGCAATATTTACCATGGCAGCGCCGGTACGTTTACCGGTTCGGGTTTGAAGCAGCCACAGTCTGCCATCCTGAATAGTGAATTCCAGGTCCTGCATGTCTTTATAGTGATTTTCCAGCCGGGTTTCCACTTCACAAAGCTGCTGATAAACTTCCGGCATGGCTTCTTCCAGCGACGGGTATTTGTTCTTGCGGTCTTCTTCGGAAATACCGGCCAGTTTGGCCCAGCGTTTGGACCCTTCCAGTGTAATCTGCTGCGGAGTCCGGATACCGGCCACCACATCCTCACCCTGGGCATTGATCAGATATTCGCCATTGAAAATATTCTCACCGGTGGCGGCATCACGGGTAAAAGCCACTCCGGTTGCAGAGTTATCACCCATATTTCCATAGACCATGGCCTGAACATTCACAGCCGTTCCCCATTCCGCCGGAATGTTCTCCATACGGCGATAGACGATAGCCCGTTCATTGTTCCAGGAACCGAACACGGCTCCGATGGCGCCCCAGAGCTGATCCCAGGGGTCAGTGGGAAAATCGTGACCGGTTACTTTTTTCACAGCCACCTTGAATCGGTTTACCAGTGCTTTTAGGTCATCAACAGTCAGATCAACATCGTTTTCAACCCCGCGTGCCTTTTTGACCTCTTCGATAATTTCTTCAAAGGGATCGATATCGTCTTTGTTTTCCGGTTTCATACCGAGCACAACGTCACCGTACATCTGAACGAAACGGCGGTAAGAGTCCCAGGCAAAGCGCTCATTGCCCGATTTTTTTGCCAGACCGACCACCGCATCATCGTTCAAACCCAGGTTCAGAACGGTGTCCATCATACCGGGCATTGATGCCCGCGCCCCGGAACGAACCGAAACCAGCAGTGGATTTTCACGATCACCAAAGCTTAACCGCATAATCTTTTCGATGTGTTTGACACCGGCTTCCACCTGTTCTTTAATCAAAGCCACGGTTTTATCTTTACCTTCGTTGGTATAGATTGTACAAACCTCGGTAGTGATTGTAAAACCGGCCGGTACCGGAACGCCAATGTGATTCATTTCAGCCAGATTAGCGCCCTTGCCACCAAGGAGATTTTTATCAGTAGCCCGGCCCTCAGCCTTCCCGGCTCCAAACGTATAAACATACTTAGTCATAAATACCTCTTCTATTTTTTGTGTTCAACTTTCAATTATACCATCGTGAAAGTTACCGATTTCTTAGACCATATTCAAGAAATTGCTGGCGGGGAAAGGGTTTTCATATTTTTATCAAAAGCCGTATCTTTTATGCAGTTATTGGGAATGTCGGTTGTCAGATAACGGGAAATACAACAATAGATTTTTCACGATATTAAAACGCCTGGCGTGGACGGTTTTTTTTATTGTACTCGGATTAGAAAGCGTCAATTTTGTATTTCGGGAAAAGGAACGGCTTTATACGAATTATCTGCCTTTTGAATTAAAAGATTCCCTCGCAACTGATTTCACTCAAGCGGGACCGGACACTCTTCTGGCGGGTAAGATCATTCTGCAGATGGATTCGATTCCTCTGTTTTGGCAATCATCGGACATTAATACCGATGAAGAGGATCCCGACAACGGAGCGGTGGTCATGTATAATAATGATCGTGAGTTGGAAATATACATCGATTCTGATGGAAAACACCGGGACAGGGGCGGTAATTGGATGGCAATGCTCTTCGATGAGACAATTGATGATTATCTTCAGGATCGAAACCGGGTTCAGCTGACGGTGAAGGACCCGGAAACCCGGGAAATTTCCGCAGTAACCATCGATTTACAGAGAAAACGCAATAACACCGAATTGTATATGGCTGGCGGATTAATCCTGATTCTGATATTTACCTTTTTCAACTCCTATTGTTTATTTCCTGATCTTTCTGGTGTCACCGTCGCTTAAGTATTTGCCGGTTCCGGTCATCTCGGATATCTGGAGCAATTTAATATCACCCTTCTGGGGTATTTTATTTTATCATTTTATCAATGTCAAATTGAATACCAATCAACCCATCAGGAAACTGTACATTCAATCCGCATTAATATATGTGTCTGTTTCCATATTGAGTGTATTGCTACATATCGGTGAATTCCTGGAAATTGTACTGTATATTTGGCCAATATTCTGGGTGCTCAAAGCGATTCTCATGTTGAGGAAAGAGTATCACAACAGCCAGAAGATAGAGTACAAACGTTTGCTGTCCGCATTCAAAGGGTTGTCGATTTCAGGGATCGGAATCGCCATTGTCCTGGGAGGGTCTCTTTTACTGGTGACCGTACTGCCGGGTATCCATCTACTGATTAAAAGCGCCGTACTGTCGAAAATTCTGGGCGCTTCTCTTGGTATCTCGGTCGTGATTGGAGTTCTGGTGATCTTCGTTGGTGTCCTCTGGTTTTTCGGTTCATTCACCTGGAGTCTGCTGACCGGTACTGCCCTTGATGTTAAGATCCGCAGCACCCTGATTTATACTATTGTGGGTATTCTTTTCGTGACGGTTTTCGGACTGATTGACTACAGCCTCGGCGAGCTATTGCAATATCTGTTTGGGAAATTTGTCGGTTCCGAATTCATTGCCGGTATTCCCGGAACCATTGTCTTGATTTCACTCTTTGTACCAATACGCAACCGAGTCGAGCGGATTGTGGATAATAAACTAAATACATCCGAGCTCGATTTTCTGGAAAGAGCGGACACTTTTACAAAAAACCTGACCGAGGAAGGCGTTGTCGAAGGATTTGAGGAGTATATTTGCGATAATCTGATTAAGAAACTACCCATTGACAAGGTTGCTCTGATATCTTATGATTCAAAAATCGACGGTTATCGTTTTAACGAAATCCGGGGTAGCGATGTGGAAGAAAATTCGGTAGTTGAGGACAGCCGGAGAGCTCTGAACGGAACGCTGGTTCATAATGTTCATGAGTCGGTTAGTGATAACCCCCGGGATATTTCTAGTTTTCCGCTGATTATTCCAATCATTTACGAGGATGAGCACAAATGGTTTTTGGCGCTGGGCAAGAAAAAAGACAGGACAATTTACAATAAAAATGATCTGAATGCATTCGAAAAGCTTGTCGACAAGATAAAGCTGTCACTGAAATTCATTCTTGTTTATGAAGACATTGTCAATGGTAAGTATGAGCAGATCATTCGGGAAAAAGATGCAACCATTCGCGATCTCCAGGAAAAAATACGGTTGCAAAATAATAAAACAAATCCTTGACAATGTGCCGAATAAATATGAATTTTAGATCGATGCCAAGCAGGATTTTATCAAAAATAATATGACTCAACATATCTGATAAAATTGCTGCAAAAATAATGATTGGGGACATAATTAGATGACTGACAAGTTCAATGTACGTAAGAAAAAAACGAGCAAACAACCCTACGATTCTAAGATCGATGAGAAATGCCAGAAATGTTCTGGCGATATTGTCTATCGAAATAGTTCTTACTTCAGTCACAAAGTGTATTACAAAATCTGTAACGGTTGTGGCTGGTATCAATTGCTGGATCCGCAAGAATGGCGTCAAACCATTGCCAGAGAAAAGACCGCTGATAATAACAGCGACGATCAAGTTATAAGTTCTTGAATATTTTAATCTCAGCAGCCTTGAACAGAGAGTTGGATCCGATCCGACGGACCTTGGATTCGGTATTCTATAATACCACAAATTCACTGAGCATTATCAAGATTCCCAAAGGAATGAACACAGCCACATCGGATTTTTCCAATCTTCTGAAGAAAAAACGTCCCGACCTTTGTATAAACACCGGGACTGCCGGCGCGCTGTCCGATGACCTGCGCCTCTTTGATCTGTTTTTCCCCACAGAATTGGTGAATAAAGAGGGCGAAATTATTCTATGTGGAGAGAATCCCGATACTGTTTCCCTGAAATTTCCCCATTGGAAATCGGGCCGGCTGTACACTTCGGATAAAGCAGTCGAGTCGTCTGCGGAAAAAGTGTCTCTTCTGACCGAATACAGGGCACAGGCAGTTGATATGGAGGCGATCAAGGTTGCCCGGCTATGTCGGGCCGCCGGTGTACCGTGTCTGGCTCTGAAAGTGATTTCTGACACGGCTGATGAACAGACGAAGATTACCTTTAAACGTAATCTTGACAGGGCGATTGAAATTTTGTGTGAGCAAATGGTCAACCTGATCAAAGGGCTATTGACAAAAGGAGATCTAGTAAATATTGGATGATCCTGGTCGCATATCGGTGATTATACCAACCTATAACCGGGGTGAAGTTCTGGAACGGGCAATCAAATCCGTTCTGGCACAGACCTATAAAAATTATGAACTAATCGTCGTTGATGATGGATCAACCGATAATACGCACAGTATTCTGAGGAAATACAAAGATAAAATCCGCTTTTATTCCAAACTTCATGGCGGCGTATCATCCAGTCGCAACTTTGGACTGGAAAAGGCAGAGGGAACCTGGGTTGCATTTCTGGATTCCGATGATTACTGGTTGCCGGAAAAACTCGAACGGCAAATGGAATTCCTGCAGAAGAATCCGGATATTCTGGTAGTACAAACCGATGAGAAATGGATTCGCAATGGAGTGCCGGTTAATCCCATGAAAAAGCACAGGAAGTATTCCGGTTGGATTTTTGAACAATGTTTACCCCTGTGTATTGTCAGCCCGTCCGCCGTAATGATTCACCAACTGGTTTTCAATGACGTGGGGGTCTTTGATGAAGATCTGCCGGTTTGCGAAGACTATGATCTCTGGCTGCGAATTTCGCTGAAATACCAGATTGCTCTGCTTCCTGAAAAACTGATTGTTAAAACCGGTGGACATTCGGATCAGCTGTCCCGGCAGTACTGGGGAATGGACCGCTACCGGGTTGTATCTATGGAAAAAATTCTGAAAAAGGGCCTGACGTCGCAACAGCAGGAAATGGTATTAAAGGAGATTGTCCACAAACTGACCGTTCTGGAAACCGGGCGTCGTAAACGGCGTGGTCTGCCAAACATTTTCACCGGAAAACTTATGGAATATCGGAGCAGACTTGAACAGCTTCAAAAAACCGCTTCTTCTGAGCATTAAGCAGATCGATTCCACGGATCTGCGCTTCAATATCTTTGAATCCGACCTGACCGGATACCATTTTGCCGATTCGGTCATTCTCCAAAACACCGGGCGGGTTTATCGCATTTTATACGGATTCGAAATTCTTACGGCCAATCTGGAGCCTGACTACAGGTTTCCGGCGCTTTGTTTATCAGAAAAATTGCCGTTGGTGGAAATATTGGAAATTATCGTCACCGTTCAGCGCCGGAAGCGGGAACTCTTTCCCATCGAAACCGCCCGAATCATCCATCTGGCCTGTCAGTCCGGAATGTCCGATGATGATATCGTCGATCAGGTTTTTTCACTGTTACATCTGAAACCGGACCCGGCATTGATTGCCGATTATCGACAGATGATAACCCTGAGCAAATCAATGGTTCGTTACCTGACCGATAAACATGCGCCGGTTAAAACCTGGCTGAATCTTGTTCACCGGGGGCTAATAGGGATTCCGGCGCTGGATAAATTTATCCAACTGAATCCGACGCTCAGCATTTTTGAGGAGATTACTACCAGTCTGTTTGAAATTTCCAAACGGGAGTCGATACGATTGGACAGTCTGTTTGAATCACTGCATTGGAACGGGATTGTTG
>QNCV01000088.1 GCA_003645845.1 Fidelibacterota bacterium
CCGCCCTGGATTCCCGGCATGACATTCGAATCGATTAATTCGGACATCATCTTTGTCCGACCGCTTTTCGGGGCAACAATTCCAAAGGGATTTTCAAAATCCTTCCCCATCAGGATTAATCCACCTCTTGGTCCACGAAGAGTTTTATGGGTTGTGGATGTCACGATATGACAGTAAGGCAAGGGGTCGGGGTGCAAACCTGCTGCAATCAGGCCCGCCGGATGGGCAACATCCGCCACCAGAAAGGCGCCCACACTGTCGGCAATTTCCCTGAATCGTTCAAAATCAAGAAAACGCGGGTAGGCGCTGCCTCCGGCAATGATCATTTTCGGTTTTGCTTCCCGGGCAATTTTGGCCATCCGGTCAAAATCTATTCTGCCTGTTTCCCGGGATACACCATAGGAAACAATATTAAAAAGTTTGCCGGAGAAATTTACCGGGCTGCCGTGGGTTAAATGACCGCCGTGCGCCAGATCCATCCCAAGCACCGTGTCGCCGGTCTGTAGAAGGGTAAAATAGACCGCCATATTTGCCTGGGAACCGGAATGAGGCTGCACATTAGCGTATTCGGCGCCAAACAGCTTCTTGACCCGGTCACGAGCCAGATTTTCGGCGGTATCCACTGCCGAACAGCCACCATAGTAACGCTTTCCGGGATAGCCTTCTGCGTATTTGTTCGTCATTACCGAACCGGCGGCTTCCAGTACTGCCGGGCTCACAAAATTTTCCGATGCAATCAGTTCCAGCGTCCATCGTTCCCTTTCAAATTCCGCTGTAATAGCAGTCATTATATCGGGGTCCCCGGAACGTAAAAAATTGAAATCCACGGCCTAACTCCTATACTTTTTCAATCTTATCCACACGAATCTGATGGCGTCCGCCTTCAAAATCCGTTTTTAGCCAGATATTTAATCTCTTTTTTGCAGATTCAATATCAACGAAGGATGCCCCGAAGCAGATAATATTGGCATCATTATGTTTCCGACTCAATGCGGCAACCTCTTCATTGTAGACTAAGGCTGCCCGGATTCCTCTGACTTTATTGGCGGAAATACTCATGCCAATGCCGGATTTACAAATGAGTATACCACGTTCCGCTTCGCCGTCGGTAACTTTTTTTGCCACAATCTGGGCATAATCGGTATAATCAACCGACTCCGGGCCAAAGGTCCCGCAGTCCGTAACGGTATGTCCTAACTGCCGGGCATACTGAATTAACGCGGATTTCAGTTCAATTCCGCCATGATCCGAACCAATTGCAATAATCATAATCTTTCTCAGTTTTTACTGACGTTCATGCCAATCCAGTTATAACAATCCAATCGCGGACGATAGACCGAACGCTCTTTGCCATTGGCATCATAACGGTTCATGAACCAGTCTTCATTAGTCGGGATCAGGTACTCCTTCAGGAAGTCAATCCGGGGCTGAACACCGTAATCGCCCATTTTTTTTGCTTTCAGGTAATCGTCGTAGGCAAGTTTATAGACCAGTTTGTCTTCAAAACTGATCGGCGTCCGGGCAGCACTGCAGGATTCCGCAGTCGCAAACAGTACATCAGCCCGAATTTTATAAGCCAACGAAGAATTGCCAATCGCAATGGCTTTTTTCGCCCAGGAATAGGCTGTCTCGAATTTTCCAAGATTGATATACATTTTTGAAATATTGTCGATAACATCCAGATCTTTGGAATCGATATTTTTATTGATATGCTCATAAGTACCGGCGGCTTCTTCGAATTTACCTAGATTTTTATACAAATCCGCCAGTTTTAACCAGGCCTCTTTATTGCGTAAGTCAACGGAAGTAACTTTTTTCAATACCTCAATAGCCTTATCATAATCCAACTGCTCACTCAGGGCATCGGCATATTCCAGACCAAAACGAACATTGGTAGGATTCCGTTCCCATTGCTCTTTTTGAATGGTCGTAATGTCTTTGCCCATGCGCTCATAAACCATCATTCGGTCACTGATAGCCTGCTGATCATCGGGTGCTATCTCCAGAATTTTATTAATACCCCAAAGCATATCCTCATAGCGCTCCTGGCTAAAGCACAGTCTCACATACGTCCGGTACAAATCCAGATCATCGGGTTGAAGTTCAATCATTTTTTCATATTCACGAATTTCCAGATCGATTTTGTTCTGAACGTGATAAATGTATGCGATGTTTTTCTTTAAATAGATATCATCGGGAAGATATTTTTCACCTTCCTCAAAAACAAAAAGCGCACTGTCAAAGTAGACCGGGTCTGTTTTTGCAAGTTGCTGATACGCACGCCCAAAGTAGGAGTAAATATGCGGAGCATATTCTTCTTCGCAACCATATTTCATCATTTTTTTATAATTTTTAATCGCGCTTTGCCAGTTCTGATTTTGATAATAACTATAGGCAAAGTTCAGATAGAGCTCACATTTATCCCGGTCAATGGTAGGTTTTGGCTCGGCCACTACCTGAGACTCTTCCGTAGAATCGGATGGCGGCGGCACACATTGTGTTAGAAATATTGATACGGCTGAAATTAAGATAAAAGCCAGCAAAATTCTGATACGCTGATCTTTCATGTCATACCCCTTCTGTTTGAATTAAAATCTCCTGAATCTCTTGAACCACAACTCACCTGATGTCACGCTGATATAAAATGACAGCAATCTTTCCCTGCCAATCGTATTGACTAAAAAACCGTCCCGCACAGACGCGACAACGGCACAATCTATACGACTACTGTAATGATTAAAGGGAATTCCAACTCCAAAGCTAATTCCCGTTTCAGTGATATTATCCGACATATAGACAGACTCAGTTCTGTAAAATGCTCCTGTCCGCAAAGATAATTTCTCCCAGACCGATGAACTTGATAACAATGAGGGCTGTTTCTCCAGACCAAATCCCACCAATATCGGATTGCGCGTTGAAGATTGGTGAATAATGCCGAATTTCTTAAACAATGAAGAAGATACCCTGGTATACGCCAGATCACCAGAAACCGCCAAAGTATTGCCAACGGATTTGTGGAAACCCAACCGGATTGTAGTCGGATATTTCAGGCCTTTCTTCACTAACGTCGTATCGTCACCATAGTAATAATCATGATAATAATAATAATCGAATTTTAAATTCTGGTCATAGATACAGCCCAGTTCCAGCTTCTTATTGGAACTGATCCAGTGGGCGCCAAGTTGAAGTTGAGTACCCTCAACAACGGCGTATTTTCGATAAAATGAATTGTCAGAACCATCATTACCGATATCCGTCGTCATCCGGGTAAGATAACTGCCGAACAGAAACCCCGTCTTTACACCAAGACTCAACTGCGGATTGATTCGGTATCCTCCGCCCAGATAGAACTCGGAGATTCCGCCGTTCACTTTCAAATCTGTGTTATATTCAATGGAGTTGCCAAAATAGGGAATTGAATCAACCCGAGAATATTCACCTCTCATTCGGGTCAACGGTCTGATTCCAAATGCAACTCCGATATACTTACCAACCGGAAACTTCATAGAAAAGCCAAAATACTCCGGCAGCGAAGCGCCGGAATAGCCATCCGTACCACTGAAAGACGAACTACCCACCTGGCCCTGGACGGAGGTGGTGGAAAACCCCGTCCATAACGCCGGATTCAATGTATTCAAGCTGATGGAATCGGCAACTGCCGCACCGCTTTGCCCCAGAGCAACAAAGCGGGCGGACGCCCCGGTGGTCGGCAACCCAAAACCGTAAGGCGCATAGTTGGATGTCTGGGCAAACAGGGTTATACTAACAGAAAGTAATATGGATAATCGTTGCAACATATATCTATTGTTCTTTAAGCGTTAATATCCGTAATTGCGGCCGATACTCAGCAGGATTCTGTTCCGAACCATCATAAATACTCAGCGTCGCAATATTCGAAAAGGTTGGAACCGTATAAATAACGATACCATAATTTTGAATATATTCGCTGGTGACTCCCTGAATCAAGGATTTCAGGTTGATTACCACACTGTCCGCCGATGCACTGACAGGAGTATATATATCGTAACTCTGGCTCGTGGGGTCATATTCGCTATCAATGCTTCCGTCGGCACCGACAATGGCCGAATCCGCCAGATTCGCATAGAGATAGAACGTTTCGCCGTAACGTCGCGTCCACGCCGGATCAATTTTCAATCGCAGATTCGCCTCCGCAACATACACATTTTCATCCTGCAGATGATTTTCAAATTTAAAGGTCAGTACGCCGAAGCTTGCCCGACCGGAATTAATCTTCAACACACCATCGGATTCCGCAGTCTGTTTGTATCTGATAATGGACAAATCCTCGGTTGGCAAAATCAGCTGGCTCTGAGTGACGGTATCCCCGGTTTCACGATAGAATATTTTAACCATCGGGTAATAGGATGATTCCGTCGAATAAAAAGCCTGAACAGCAGCAATACTCGTATCGGCTTGCATCAATACGAGGCTTCGGTCTCCATTGGTACCATCAAACCATGATCTGACTAAGGACGTATCCAGATCAATGAAAACCGTATCGGAATCGGAATAAGTAAAGGATGTTAAGGTATCGACATTATATTCTTCCAGATGGAAGTTATTGACGCTGTTGCTGTCTTCTGTCCAGGGATCAAGACCATCATTTCTGAGGTTCAGAATATTTATATCAACCGGGCTGTCATCACTGTCATCGGAACGGTATTGATGATAACTCCGCAACAGTAGCTGAAAACCGATAAAATTTTCCACCGCATCCGGTAAATATTCGTTAATCTTAGTGAATTTCAGCAATGTATATGCAAAAACATTCTCATCGTTCCCTATATAGAGAACATCGGATGTGCCGATATACGGCTCTCTGACAACCCGGTAAAAATCCATAGAGTCGGCACTAACTACCAAACTGTCAATATCATATAATGAGCCGGGATTCTGGATGGTAGGCAATTTTTCCTCGCAACTATTGAACATACCGACTGCCATTACCAACACAACTCCACAAATGAAGGGCTTTGAAATAGTTTGTAAATTTAAACGAGTATGCCTGTTGCGGTGTTTGCTACTATTACAGTTGATCAACAATCTTAATAATTTCATCTGCTAAATTCTGCCATTCTTCCGAAGATTCGTCTTTAAGATCATAAGTCGAGATTTTCGCTTTGTTTTCACCAAAGAGTTTCTTAAACACTACATCTGCCTGATAACTTTTTTCCAAATCTTTTTCGGTATTGATAAGCAGAGTATGGTCACTCAACTTAAAGGCTGCGGCCACGCAGTCAACTTTATTATCCTTCGTGACAATATCTTTGTCCAGATTATCAATCCCAATCCGTTCATAATCGGCCAAGTTGTATTTTGAAAGAGGAGATTTAGAGTGGAGTATTTGCAGGATTTTCACCCCGTCAAAATAGGAACTGTCGAGTATTCCCGCCTTAATCAAAAGGGGAACCATGCTCATTTGCCAATCATTCAGAATTATTACTTCCGGCTTCCAGCGAAGATAATTCAGGGTTATCAGAGCAGCGGAAGCAAAATAACCGAATCGCAAGGCATTATTTTCAAACTCAGAATCCGAGTCCGGGTACAATTTGTCAGGTTTATTGGCATAGTACTTATCGTGTTCCAGAAAATAAACCTGCACCTTCGTATTGGGAATAAACGCTGATTTCACACTTGCCTTGATCGTCTGATCCAGGTAATTTAGATCCATATCCCTCATGCGAATGACTTCGCGCAGAATATAGCGCCGTTCACTGATAAAGGAATATTTCGGCATCATCAGCCGAAAATCATATTTCCGCTCGTTGAAAACAACCGGAATTTCTTTGGAAAAATTCGCCAGAGAATAGCTCTCGGCAAAAGGCACAATCTCCGACGTTAAAAAATATATTCTCTTAACCATAATCCTATTTCACAAATTGTTTGGCGTTAGTTACAAACTCACTCTGGGGATAATAATCAATCAAGCGTTGAAATTCATCAATTGCCTTGTCTCTTTCTCCCAAGGCTGCATAACATAATCCGAGTTTAAACTGAGCATCATCTTCTTTGTTACTGTTCTTAAAAGCAAAAACTTTCTCAAATTCTACGATTGCCCGACGATATTGTTTCATCGAATAAAAACACTCCCCGATCCAGTACTGAGCATTATCAGCTAATTCATGGTATTGATCCTCATTTAATAGTTGTCGAAACAGACTGATTGCCCCTTCGTTATTTCCGCCCTGATGCATTGTCAATGCCTGAAGATAGCGATCCCGATAACTACGTTTAGTTACTGTCGGTTTTTCCGATGGTTCGGAATTTGAGAGGGTTTTGGTTTCACTCAGGCTCGATCCCAGGGATACTATCCGGTTTTCCAGAATTATCAACTGGGACAGAATTTCAAAGTTAATGCTGTCTGTATAACTTGCTCGCTGCGCATTCTGGTTTACCTGGCGCTGTAATCTGACAACATCGTTGCTCAAGGATGCGGTAACCGTTTGCAGAACATGCAAGGTGCTGTCGAGTTGACTGATCTGCTTAGAATAATTTACCGGTGCCGCATCTGATTTATCCAATCTGCTCACTTTCCCCGACAATCCGTTGACCATTTTAATGGTCTTGTCCAGCTTCTCTTTGAGATTATTCAGCTGAGTCTGCATTTGAGAAATCTGTGCGCTGTAATCCGTATTCTTATTCTTTGGTTTAGCCAACACCGGACGCACCGAAGAGCACACCAGCAGAACTCCAAGTATCAAAAAAATGATTTTAAGAAGCAGAGATTTGTTTTTCATAATAATTCTTCAAATAGAAATCGAATATAAAATTCAGCATCGAAAGCTACGATATTCCAGAAAAAAAACAAATGGTAATTTACGTTAATTGAATGTGTTAGCGACGACGATCAAGACTGATGTTGAAAACCAGACCGATCATCAACATACAACTGATAATAAAAGAACCGCCATAGCTCAGAAACGGCAACGGCAATCCGGTCACCGGCATTAACCCGACCGTCATGGCGATATTGATGAAAACATGGAAGAATAACACACTGGCAACACCGATAACAACAAGCGAGCTGAAACGATCACGCAATCGAAAAGCCACTGTTATCAGAAAATAGATAAGGACAAAGAACAAAAGCAGCACCACCATAACCCCTACAAATCCATATTCTTCACCGATAACCGAAAAAATAAAATCGTTATGCTGTTCCGGTAAAAATTTCAGGTGAGTTTGAGTCCCGTTTCCCAAACCTTTGCCGAAAAATCCTCCGGACCCGATTGCTATCTGAGACTGTATCACCTGATACCCCGATCCCTGAGGATCAACATTGACATTAAAAAGTGTCATGATCCGGTTTTGCTGATAGGGTTTCAAACGGTTCCAGAGAACCGGCGTCACAAATCCCAGCGATAAATTGAAAACGAAAAGGATGATGGCAATCCAGATTTTTTCCTTACTAATATATAAAACCACAATCAATATCAGCACCCAGATAAAAAAACTGTAGAAATTAAACGCCGTGATGATACTCAGTGCAGGCGCCAGGATAATAAACAGATGATACGTTCGGGCGCCCGCCCATATCAGCATGGGAAAAACCAGCATAAGAAAGATCATCGATGTCCCCAGATCCGGCTGTTTAAACACAATTGCCATCGGTAGAAAGGCCAGCAACATCGGCATCAACAATGATTTGAAGTCCGAAATAATCAGATCGTTTCTCGAAAGATAGCGGGCAATTGCCAGGATTGTCAGAATCTTAACTAATTCCGAAGGCTGAAAATGAAACGGCCCGAGTATAAACCAGCGATTGGTTCCGGCCGCAGTGCCACCCAAAAAATAGGGTAATATCAACAGAGCAATTCCAAACCAGTAAAAAACAAACGCACCGTCAAACAGAACCTTTTTCTGGACTAACACGACCGAAAATGCGGCAAATAATCCAATCAGCATCCAGAGCAGCTGTTTTCCAAATACTTTCTTAAAAAAGGGAGCGTCCACATGCAGTGAAGAGCTATATAACGCCATCAGTCCGGCAACGGAAAGTAAAAAAACGGTGAAGGCAATCAGGATATTCGTATTTGAAATAGAACTGCCAATTTGAATCGTCTTTTTCATCGAACCATAACCTCGGGATTACTCAAATCAACAGTTAGTGATTGTTGACAATATTTAAAAATCCGTCCGGCTGTATAGGCGGCTTCTCCGCCGCCGGATCCTCCATGCTCAATCAGTACGGTCACGGCTAAAATCTGCCCCTTGTTTTTCGAATACCCCATAAACCAGGAATGCGCTTCTCCATGGGGATTTTGGGCGGTGCCGGTTTTCCCATATACATCCAGACCACGAACTTTAGCCCTGCGGCCGGTTCCTTTTTCAGAATTGACCACGTCATACATGGCCTGCTCAACGAAATCCCAACTGGATTCAGAAATACTCCGCACCGAATCGGCCGCCGGAAATGTAAACTGCCGAAACCGATTCGTTCCGCGATCCAGATACTTCAGACCAAGATGAGGAGACGCCAGTTTTCCATGGGTAGCCAGTGTTGCCACAAACCGTTCAATCTGCAGTGGCGTAACCAGCAAATCTCCTTGGCCAATCACAAGATTCAGTTTATTGCCCTC
>QNCV01000089.1 GCA_003645845.1 Fidelibacterota bacterium
CTGGAAAGAGTTGAACATGTTTTTAAAATTATGTCGATTGTTCATCGGATTGGCAGCGTCAAACCTCTTTCCGGGCAGGAAATATCCGAGTTAATCCAAGCCTTTAACGTGTCCGATCGCATTAAAAAACACATCAACTGATGTCAATATTATGATTCGAAATATTCTAAGCATTATTACCGTTTTGTTATTTACAACACTGATAGTGATTGTTAATCTGATCCTTTTACCTCTGCACAATATTGGAATGATTTTCTGGTCGAAAGTCATTCTGTTTCTTATGGGTGTGAGATTGAAAGTTTACGGTAGGGAAAAGCTAAAAAAAGTAGATACAGCCATAATTTTAATCAATCATGAAAGTGCTCTTGACATTCCCATTGCTGTGGCGGCCACAGAAAAATATGCGAGATTTATGGCAAAAAAGGAATTATTCCGAATCCCCTTTTTCGGTTGGCTCCTCAAATTAACCGGCCATATCCCGATTGATCGTGAAAACAGAAACAAAGCGCTCAATTCAATTGAAAAGGTCTCAAAAAAACTGATCGGAAAAAATATTTCCATTATTGTCAGTCCCGAAGGTACGCGCAGTAAAGACGGTAGAATCGGACCCTTTAAAAAAGGCGCTTTTCATCTGGCTGCCAAACATGATCTTCCCCTGATTCCGGTAACTCTGATGGGAGCCCGATATTGTGTTCCCAATAAGTCGTTCAGAATTATTCCCGGAGAAGTTAAAGTGACGATTGGAAATCCGGTTTATGTGAAAGACTTTCAGGGTATTGGTGAGTGTATTCAGAAAGTTCGGCAGGAAATGGTGACACTGAAAGACAATTTCGAAAAAACAGGGTCTGCAGAAAATGCTGAACTGCATTCTTAACAGAGTTTCGGAACAAGAGAATCACTACAATCTACAGGAAAAAACGCTCTACCGCACATGGTTGTTTCAGAACTTTCAGCAGAAACGATTGAAGACTGTTTGCGGGAAGCCACTGAGCATTATTGATCCCGGAAAACGGAATTTGTTCGAAGGGCCTGATTTTAAGAATGCTCAGTTGCTTATTGGCGACAGATTGGTGACCGGCGATGTTGAAATTCATGTTCATAATTCCGATTGGTATGCTCATCAGCATCAGTATGATCCGGTCTATAATAATGTGATTTTGCATGTTGTCGTCGAAAACTCCGGTTCGGAAACCGTAGATACCCAATCCGGTCGGCGGGTTCCGGTATTCAGATTACACGTAAATGCGGATCATAACTCTACCGAACCGCCCTGCCAAAATTGGGCGGGATTTGATATAACTCGTGGCCGGAATAAACTGGCCGAATTTGCCGATCTCAGGTTCAGACGAAAAGGACAGTTAATAAAAAAAGGAATTATTGAAAAATCGGCTAACTTAATTTTTTATCAATTGATTTGTGACGGATTGGGATACAGTCAGAACAGAGGGGGTTTCCGGCTGTTGGCGGAGACATTGCCGCTGAGTAAAATATATTCAATCCTTGATCAATCCGATGATGGTCGCCAGATCATCACATTGGAAACCCTTTTACTCGGTACAGCCGGTTTTATAGAGGGGCCGCATTCGAAGTATCTCCGATCGGAGGCGAAGTATTTTCTGGGACTGAAAAACAATTGGAAATCTCTTAAATGCCGGTATAATCTTGTATCGCCTGAACTAAATTGGCATTTTGCAGGGATTCGTCCGGCGAATTTTCCGACGCGACGTTTAATTGCTCTGGCCCAAATCCTTGCTAAATTTTATCCCGAAGAACCTGCTCAGCTCTGGATCAATCTTCTTATGACGCATTCCGAAATACATCCGATTCAAGATTGGATAAGGAACTATTTTCAGCAACCGTCGGGAATGTGGCGCAATCATCCCTTACTGAAAAATTTCCGGGGCAATGTTCTTATTGGTAATCGCAGGATGATGGACCTGGTCAGTAATTTGTTCCTGCCCTTCGGTTGGGCAGTGGCGTCACTCCGGAGTGATCGGGTTTTACTTGATAGATTGATGAGATTAAGCCGGGCGGTTCCCGCCGGTGAAGTACCGGCGGCTGTCAGTCGCTGGAGTGTCCGAATCGGTTTGCAGAAGAAGTTTTTTACGCGGAATTATCTGATTCAGGGAGCAATCGAACTCCGTCACAGTTTCTGTGACATGGAATTGTGTAAACTGTGTCCCTTGGAGGAATATGAAAAGTATCGCTAAAATTGTTTCACGAAAAGAATTGATTGGTATTGTCCGAAAACTTCAGACTGAAGGCAAGCGGGTTGTATTTACCAACGGCTGTTTTGATATCTTACATGTGGGTCATATAGATCTGCTGGAAAAGGCGAAGTCCTATGGAGATTGTCTGGTAGTGGGGCTTAATTCCGACTCATCCGTAAAAAAAATCAAAGGGAAAGGCCGGCCCATTTTACCGGAGCGCGATCGGGCGCGGCTGGTAGCCGCCCTTCAGGTCGTTGATTTTGTGGTTTTCTTTGATGAAGAAACCCCTATGAAATTCTCAAAGAGATCAAGCCGGACATTCTGGTTAAAGGAGGCGATTACCGCTTTGAAGAAATTGTCGGTCATGACTTAATTCCGGTTGTGAAAATTGTACCACTGACAAAAGAGAAATCCACGACCAATATTATAGCCAAGATATTGTTGCAATCTTCACAAAGCACTTGATATTAAAGAAGGATACCCCTAAGTTTCTGCCTGAATTTTTAAAAAGAATAAAGTGAGATCATGAAATATAAATATCTTTATGTGATTATCTGTTTTATAATACTGGGACTGAGTACCCTTTCATATTCCGATAATAGCGAAACAATAGTTGCCGATACCGTCAATCGGGAATCCGAGTTGAATGACAGTGCGCCGGATCTGTTCGATTTGAT
Source organism: Fidelibacterota bacterium (assembly GCA_003645845.1). Lineage (GTDB taxonomy): Bacteria > Fidelibacterota > UBA2242 > UBA2242 > UBA2242 > B118-G9. The sequence goes on from QNCV01000089.1 coordinate 2,888, forward strand.
GTTTAACGAAGCCCGGTCATTTTATGTTGACGCATTAATTGCCGGCCATTTTAACGATACTTCTGACGCGAAATACTGTTTTGACCGCGCATTTGAAATCATGGCGGAGATCAGCGACTTAGATACTCTGACCCTTTTGCAACAAGACGATTTCAATCGTTTTTATGAGAAAATCACCTATGATTTTCAGGAGAAATTCAGTTATCTGAACGGAGATTCGGGGACTTACAATATAGCCTCGGTCAGGGATGATTTGAATAACACGATTTCCGATACGGTTGCGGTGGGTCATGACACGCTGATTGTCGTTGATGATCGTCCGGGACATTTTCCCCTGGTGACGTCGAAGCAAATTGAACGAATTATTGAGTATTTTCAGACGAAAGAACACGACCGTTTTCAGAAATGGCTGAACAACGCCGGTCGCTATAGAGCCCACATGTTGCCGATCCTGAAGGAATTTGGATTGCCGGAGGAGATCTTTTATCTGGCCCTGATAGAAAGCGGGTACAATCCGGTGGCATATTCCTATGCCCATGCGGCCGGGCCCTGGCAGTTTATTGCGTCAACCGGTGCAATATACGGATTAAAACGGAATTGGTGGGTGGACGAACGGCGTGATCCTATCAAATCCACCTACGCAGCCGCCAAATACCTGAAAAAGCTTTATGATGAATTCGATGACTGGTTTTTGGCTTTGGCAGCCTACAACACCGGCGAGTTGCGGGTCTGGCGGGCGATCCGAAGAGAGGGAACCCGGGATTACTGGAAACTGCGCTCTTTACCGAAACAGACCCGAAATTATATTCCCACTTTGATGGCTGGAATGACTATTGCATTGAATCCGGAAAAATACGGATTTACGAATACACCGGATGATCCGTGGAAATGGGACGAAGTTACCGTTAAAGGCTGCTATGAATTTGAGGACATTGCCCGGGTAAGCGGGATTTCTTCAACGGTTTTAAAGGAGTACAACCCGGAACTGCGCCGCTGGATGACTCCACCCGAAACCGATAGCTATGTATTGCGTGTACCGGTTGGAAAAGGAGAAGGGCTGGCGAAAAAACTGGCGGAATTACCCGATGTGGAAAGTAAACCGAGGTGGGTCACACATGCTGTTCGTCGGGGACAAACTCTGTCATATATTGCCAGGAAATACGGCACCAGTGTATCGGCCTTGATTGCCGCCAACAATATCAGGAACCGCAATCAGATAAAAGTTGGTCAGGTTTTACGAATTCCCACGAGTCACTACTATGCTTCCGCAACGGTTTCATCGGACCAGGGTTTGATTACTCATACCGTCCGGAGAGGGGAAACACTGAGCGAAATCGGGAAAAAATATGGTGTCGGCATCAGTAAAATACGTTCATTGAACAATCTTTACGGAAAACGCTATATTTACCCCGGCCAGCGTTTGAAGATTCCGGTTAAAAAATCTCCCGCGAATCAATATACCTCAACACCATCGGGTAAAACGAAGATTGTTCATGTCGTTAAAAAAGGTGAGACCCTCAGTGAAATAGCTGAAGCGTACAATGTTGGTCTTAGCCGGATCAGAGCCTGGAATAACCTTTACGGAAGACGATTCATCTATCCTGGGCAGAAGATCGTAATCTATAAATCCACAGGCAGTTAATCGGACATGAGAAAATCTGACCGTACAATTACAATCGTTGTTCTCGGAATTCTTATCCTGATAATTCTGTCTTTGGTTTTAAGAGGCGTTTCCCGGACTTCGACATCCGGTTCTATTCGTGGAAATATCGCCGTGATTGATATAAAAGGAGTTATCGTATCGGCAGAGAAAATTACCCGGCAGATTAATAAGTACCGGCGCAATTCTGCTATCAGAGGAATGATCATCCGCATCGATTCGCCCGGCGGCGGCTCAGCAGCTTCTCAGGAAATTTATTCTGAAATAAAACGTGTACGGGATTCGGGAATTCCGGTGATTGCCTCTATTGCATCCGTTGGCGCTTCCGGCGGCTATTATGCCGCATTGGGCGCTTCAAAAATTATCGCAAATCCGTCGAGTGTGACCGGCAGTATCGGAGTTATCGTTGATTTTCCTGTTGCTGTCGAGTTGTTGTCAAAAATCGGGGTCCGTGTTGAGACGGTGAAAAGCGGTGAATACAAAGATGTGGGCTCACCGTACCGGGAATTTACCCAGAGCGACGAAGATCAATTAAAAACAGTTGTTCAAGATATTTATAATCAATTTGTTAATACGGTCTCACTGGAACGTAAAATTGATAAAAAGGAATTGTTAAAAATTGCTGACGGACGTATATTTACAGGTTCGCAGGCTTTGGAAGTTGGGTTAATTGACACACTGGGAACCTTTGAAGACGCGGTTCAGATGATTGGACAGATGGCCGGGATTACCGGACGACCGAAACTGGTTTATCCACAGAAACGGAATTTGACATTATTTGATGTGCTTTTCAGTAATGTGGACGAGGTACTGTCTCTGTTTGCATCGATCCCAACTCTGAACTATCTGTGGAGATAAGGAGGTATGACCGTGACAAAAGCTGATATCGTCGATGTTGTTTCGCACGCAACCGGATTGACCAAGGTCGATACGGAAGCCGTGATCGATGGCTTTCTTGCTACGATTACCGATTCACTCCAGCGGGGAGAACGGGTCGAATTCAGAGGTTTCGGAAGTTTCAGTCTGAAAGTCAGAAAACCAAAAAAAGCCAGGAATCCGGGAACCGGCGAAGAGATTTATTTGCCCGAAAGAATCGTTCCTGTATTTAAACCGTCGAAAATATTGAAAGACAGTATTAATCAAAAATATAACACAAATTCATAATTCATATCGAACAAGGAGATATTCAGAATGCCCTGTGGGAAAAAACGCAAAAGAAGAAAGATAGCGACTCATAAACGGAAAAAACGTTTAAGAAGAGATCGCCACAAAAAGAAAGTAAGATAATTCGCACTGCATAATTTTTGGGGAGTGGTGAGGGCGGCTTGGTCGTCACCACTCTTTTTTCATGGAAGAGAGAATCTACAGCGTATCGGAAGTTTCACTCGAGATTAAACGGGTAATCGAGCGGTATATTCCGCCGGTCTGGGTTGAAGGTGAAATTTCAAATTACAGTGTCAGTCGGGCGGGGCACGTTTATTTTTCACTAAAAGATGATAATGCCCTGATCAATTGTGTCATGTGGCGCAATGTTGCCGGATCGATTCCCTTTCTGATGGCAGCCGGTATGCGGGTGATTGTCTACGGTGATGTGATTATCTATACCGGTCAGTCTCAATATCAGATCAATGTGAAACAGATCCGGGCAGCCGGTATGGGCAGCCTCTATCTGGCGTTTGAAGCCCTGAAAAAAAAGCTGAGTGACGAAGGTCTCTTTGATCCGGAAATAAAAAAACCGATTCCCCTTTACCCGAAGCGCATTGGCGTGGTTACGAGCATCAGCGGGGCGGCTGTTCGCGATATTATTGAAGTCAGCGGACGCCGTAATCCGTCTGTTCGGTTGGTTATTTTTCCTGCTCAGGTTCAGGGTGAAAAGGCCGCCGATACAATTATTCAGGGAATTCAGACCTTTAATCGGTTGCGCAATGTCGATCTGATTATCATCGGTCGGGGCGGAGGATCAATTGAAGACCTCTGGGCATTCAACGAGGAAAAACTGGTTCGGGCGATTGCTGCTTCGGAACTGCCAATCGTCAGTGCGGTCGGTCATGAGGTGGATTATTCTTTATCCGATTTTGCCGCAGATTATCGGGCACCAACACCTTCCGCCGCTGCGGAATTAACGGTTCCCGAGAAACGAATGATTGAGCGTAGACTTGGTGATTATCGGAATCGGGCAACTCAATATATACTTCATACGATTAATAACCGACATCAATTGCTGGACAATTTGGCCTTACGGGTATCCCGGCAAAATCCGGTTAAAATTCTAAAGGACCGATTTGATTTGATTGCGACATTGAGAAAACGAATACATCAGGCGATCAGATCACAGATTGATCAATCTGTTCTGCGTCTGAAGGATTTTCGGGGGACCATCCGCGCTCTGGATCCGAAAGAAATTTTAAAACGCGGTTATTCATTGGTTTACAAAGAAGAAAAACGCCAACTTATCCGATCGGTCAAATCTGTTAAAGCCGGCGAAAAAATAATCGTTGAGGTATCCGACGGCGTATTCAAGGCCGGTGTCAAAACGGTAAGTGACCCGAACGGGGGAGGATAAAATATGTCGAAAAAGACATTATCTTTGGAAGAATCATTTAAAAAACTTGAAGAAATTCTGGAAAAACTGGAATCCGGTGAACTGGAACTGGAAGAATCTATCGGTCTATATGAGGAAGCCATGATGCTTTCCAATGATTGCCAGAGACAGTTGGAAGCGCTGGAAAAGCGGGTGAAAGTACTTGTCGAAAAAGATAACGGCAATTATATTGAGCAGGATATGCAGGAAACATAGATTATGCAAATCGGATTGTATCTTCATCCACGCTATAAGATGATTTCTGAGTCCCTCCCGGAAATTGTCAATTTTCTGATTGAAAAGGACCAAACCGTTATCCTGCCGGATACGGCGTGTGACTATTTTCAGGCCGGCAGTCAATCCGTTAAATACTTGCCCATTGGAGAAATACCTGAACACGTCGATGCGATGTTCAGTGTCGGCGGCGACGGTTCATTTCTGGGAGCATCCCGGCTAATGGCGAAAACCGGAAAACCGGTTCTGGGTATTCATCTCGGTGGATTGGGTTTTCTTGCGGCTGTTTCCATGCAGAATTACCGTGAACGCCTGAACGCCTTTCTCGACGGCGATTATACCATAGAAGAACGTAGCGTACTTAACGCTGAAATCAGCTTTTCTGACAGAACGGAAACCGCTTTTGCATTTAACGATTTTGTCATCGATAAAGGGCATGTCCTGAGGATGGTTAAAATCCGGACCTATGTGGACGGCGGATATTTCAATACCTATCGTTCCGACGGACTTATCATTGCCACACCCACGGGTTCCACTGCCTATTCACTTTCAGCAGGAGGGCCGATTATCTCGCCTCATCTGAATGTCATTGTTATCACACCGATTTGTCCTCACAGCCTCTCCGCCCGTCCGGTGATTCTGTCCGATAAACAGGAGATCCGGATCAGCTGTACGGAAATGAAAAACGATGTCTCTCTGGTTGTGGACGGACAGAACCGCCTGCCGTTGAAAAATGCGAAAAGTGTCACAATTCACAAAGCCGATTTTTTCCTGAAAATCGTCAGGTTTAAGGGGGACACTTTTTACGAGGCGCTCCGCTCGAAAATGAACTGGGGACTGGACGTCCGGCGCAATTAATTTTTAGAATCTCGATGACAGACAAGTCAGCCCACCGTCCAATTCCCGGACCTTTAACCTGCAATTTTTTAAAGCGCAAACGTAAGTTTCATGTTGATCGATTGCTCTGTGATAATCCGGGATTCCCAGATTTGCTTTAATTATGGTTATTACTCTAAGAATTTTAACAAACTAGACAAGCGTCACCTACGGTGGGATTGATTTCGCCAAACTTTACACATTTCATAAACGCTTTGTAAATTTTCAAAATCATCAATTAAAAAAACAGATCCCGATGTTATGTGCAGGCAATTGTTTTCAACCCCGGCTTGTTCCAACGAAACTCCCCTGGAGCGCTCTGACCCCGATGAATCGGGACGATCAGGTGCAAAGCAGA
>QNCV01000090.1 GCA_003645845.1 Fidelibacterota bacterium
CCGAAACACTAAATAAATTCATGCCGGGCAGTAATAAACCGAGAGGCTGATTAACAAATTTTATATTGTCAGATCTGGCTTCCGGTTAGGGCTGATCGGTAATATTACTGCAAATAATGAATACACCATCGAGATGATCATTGTATCGAAAGCGAATCCGGAATATTTTTTTGTTCTTACCCTTTGAGAAAAGAGAATGCTTATAAGTAATATCGTTTCCCGCCATAGCTTTGTTTAATTGATTTTCAATGGTTACAAAATTCTCTTTACCCAAAACATCCCGGAGTTTCTTCCCTGAATAGTCGCCATCCTGTAAAAACCACTTTAAAAAGGAATTATTTGCATAACAGAGATTCCGATTTTTATCAATAAACGCAATCATGTCTGGAAGTTGATTGCCGATGACCGTTAATAGTTCCCGGCTGATTTTCAGCTGTTCTCTTGTTTGCTTATGCCTATCAATCTCTCGCTTTAAATCATTACCGAGCTGTATTAATTTTGCCGTTCGCTGTTTGACCAGACATTCCATCTGATCGTTGTACCGTTGAACCTCCAGTTTCAGTTGATGCTTTTGCTGTTCAAGTATCCTGGTATTATACGCTTTCGCTATAACTTTGCGAATCACTCTGCCGGATACCGGTTTTAACAGATAATCAAACACCCCGATTTTTAATGCCTGAGTCGACAAGGTTAAATCTGGTTCCCCGGAAATCACAACAATTTGCGTTAAGGGGTACGATGCACGAATCCTTTTAACCAGATCAAGGCCGTTTGTTCCGGGTAAAAGAACATCCGATACCACAATATCAAATTCGTTTTTTTGCAATAATTGCCATGCTTCTTCTGCATTCTGGGCCGTAATAACATCATATCCGTCTGCACGCAGCATTTCTCCTATCGTAAAACGAACACTATATTCATCATCAATTAGAAGAATTTTCGCCATTTTTGTTTATGCTTATGACTTCATGTATTAAATTTTCCGACACATTAAACCGGCAAATCGATTAAAAAGCGGGTGTATTTATTTACGTCGCTTTCTACGGTACATCTGCCGGCGTGATCATGGATAATTCCCAGACTGACCGCCAGACCAAGTCCGGTTCCCTGTTGGTTAACATTTGTGGTAAAAAAGGGTTTGAAAATATGCTCTATATGATCGGAAGGAATCCCTATGCCGAAATCAGTAACGGAAATTTGCACCCACTCTTTACAACCATCATTCAGTTTATGAACTTCGATATCAATCTTTTTATTTTTGTTATAATCACGGTAACGCTCATTCAAAGCGTTTCGGGCATTGTTCAGCAAATTAACCATAACCTGTTCAATCTGATATCGGCGGCAATGTAACGGCGGCAGATCATTGCCATAGTTTAAATTTACCGTAATCTGTTCTTTTTTAAATTTATTATCTAATAAATCAAGCACTGTTCGAATGATTTCGACAATACTGCATGGTTCTGTCTTATCTTGATCGATTTTAGAAAACGCCAGTAGTTTCCTGATAATGGAGATTATCCGTTCACTTTCATCCACAATACCCTTACTAAATTGGCGTAATTTTTCATCTTTGACGCGTTCATATAGCAACTGGGCATAATTGATAACTCCCGTCAGAGGATTATTAATTTCATGAGTGATACTGCTTGTAAAGGTCCCGATGGATTCAAGTCGTTGGCGATGACGCAATTTAGTCTTATCCGTAATATTTTCGACAAAATGATTGATTGCCGATTGACTCTTATCGATAATAAAATAATAAAAATTTTTATGGCCCCACTCCGTTGTCATCATTTTCGTAATTACAGGAACCTTGACATTATTACCAAACACCATGTTGGCCGAAAACACTCCCGGGACTGCGGAATTGTTATTTTTCCTGAAACAATCCTTTAACTGTGCGGTTGTTTTACGATCGAAGATGGCGCTAATATTTTTATTGAAAATATCGGTTTTTCCCCATTTTGAAAACTGATAAAAAAGCGGGTTGCCGTAAATAATGCGACCTGTATCATCAGTAACCAAAACCATATCGCCGGTTTTGTCAAATATGGAACAGAGTAAAGAGCGAAACTCCCTCGTTTGCATTTGCAGGAAATAGTTGTCTATCAATGGATACAGATACCGGAAAACCGATTTGAAAACCGGTTTAAATTCCTCTATTTGCTTTATAAAAAAGATAAGAGTAAAACGAGCGTCGGGCTGGTCTGTAAATGGCATTATCACAAAGGAATAATCCCCGATATTCAGGCAATCTGTTTCCTGTTCGCTAAATAACATACTGGCGTCCAAATATTGGATTGGGGGCTCCGGCCCCGGATTGACACTGTTCAAGGTATAATTCGCAATTCTTTCACAAAATTCTTTGTCAATTCCATGACAATAGCCGGGTTGATGGCATTGTTCTTTTTCGGAATAATAGATGGCCAAGCCATTGATATCAGGAATTTTTTCCAGGGCCTGCCCCAGCCGGTTAATATTATCCTGAAAACTTCCCTCTCTAACCGGTAAACGTGAAATGTCATTCCCGACTTGAACGACCCTTGTCATCAGTTGCGAGGGAGATATGTGCTGACAATATCCGATAAAGCGATTTGTGTCCAATTCCTTGATTTCCAGCATCAGCTGAGAAACACGACCATTTTTTTGCATGAGATATGTTTGCATTTGGAAGGCTTGATCCTGTCGGTCATATATCTTGCGAATACGCCTGACCTCATCTTCAATCTCGCCAACCAGTAGATCAGCGATATTCATATCTGACAGTTCTCCGGCGCTGTATCCCGTCAGGCGGGGAACACTGGCATTAAAATCAATGAACCGACCAGCACTATCGAAAATGAACATTGTTTTTTTCTCAGATTTATTTTCCGGACCCGCGATGCTATTCATCTTTTCGTCCATCATTAAACACGCATTAACGAAATCGGTCTTATTGCTATTCAAAATACAATTCCCGGGATTGCTATTATTTTCACAGTCAGGGTACATCAAATGACTATTCCTCCCCAAACAGATAATATCTTATCGTTATCGGACTGCAGATTACATTTCAAAAAATTGGCTTATCAGTTTTAAAAACAACTTAGTGGATTACTTTTATCTTGTCGTTTAATAATAAGAACGGATTTATCGGCTTTCCGGACTCTCTGACTTCAAGGTGCAGATGAGAATAACCGTACTGTGGATCTCCTTCCGGAATATTTCCTGACATACCAACGCTACTAATCCGTTCATTAGTGGTAACCAAAAAGGGACCCTCACGTTGAAATCGCTGTGAAATCTGCCGCCAAACTTTATCGTCTTTTAAATGAGAATAAACGGAACGCACATTACTGTCATGCCAGATTTCAATATGATTCCCATGCCCGTTTCCATTGTTCCCAACATAACATACATATCCATCCTGCACGGGATACACAGGAGTACCCTCTTCGGCAATCAAGTCAATTCCTTTGTGCTCGTAATAAACTCCCTTTCCATTTTTCCGCGCAGATCCAAACAGGCCGACATCTTTAACAACCAGACCAATCCGTAACGGGTTATGAAGTATTAAATGAAGTTCGTTGAAATCCGTATTTTTATATTGTTTCCGTGCTTTTTCGTAACTTATATAATACGAGTTAACATTCTTTTTAAGAGTGTTATATAAATCCCTATATTCCGGCGGCGGGGTTGATTCCTTAATTAATTTTACCCCTTTCATATTACCGTTAATCCATCCAAAAACGGCTGTATTGCCCCTTATATTATAATCTCGGGCCAACACCATATGAAAAAGCGCCAATCGTATGTTTAATTCCAACTCGAGATCCATCAATTTCCGGCGATAATAGCTTTCTCCGGATAATAAATCGGGATTGGCAATCAGAAATTGTGTCGACGCATTAATAACATCGTCTGTTCTTTTTGGTTTGATTTGCTTGTCGGCTAATTCCCTGCGGATACGGCGGTATGTACGTCGACCTAAAGGACGATTCAATTCTTTTTGATATTCTGACCGATAAGCCGCGATTGTCTGGATTAATTCTCCATATCTTGGATTATAATAGCGACTCTGCTTCATCGAGACCTTGTTTATCAGCCAGTCTTTAAGGGTCTGGCTGGAGTCGTCCACTAAGGGACGATCTAAATTGTAAAAATTTTCAATATCGAAACCCTTCATATCTACATAGGCATAGACCCGCCGTTCTTCAAAAGGTTTAATATTCCATAATTTGGAATAAAAATCAGTGCCAAACTGGTGAATCAGATGCATTAATTTGGTTTCAATATTGATTGGAGAATCTGAAACACGGTAATCGGAAAAATACTCAACCGGTAGCTGTGCCATTGCCATCGCTTTAATTGTCGGGGCATTACGTTTGATTATTTTAGTCGCTCTATATGTCTGGGCAAAGTTCCGGGCATCGGTAAAATAGCGACTGATTCGGGGTGCAAAAATAATAATACCCGCCAGTAAAATCAGGGAGATGACAACAAGAGCAATATTTTTTGATAAACGATTCCTCCTGCGGCGTTTCTCTTCTAAAAAACGGTCCAACTCATTTTGAATAATAAAATCGGTATCCACATCCACCGGTGCTATGATTTCCATATTATCGGAGTATTCAGTTAAGTTCTTCATTGTCCTTAAAAATCCGGAACAGCCAGTTCAGGCGACGTTCTTTGACTGGCTGAGGTTGATATAGAGCATTAATAAAATGTTCGGCAATCTGCCGGTATTCACGCCCCAAATCGGAATTTGGATACATTTCACTGATTGGCTTATGCTGAGAAACATAAGTTCGTTTTACCAACCGATAATCAATAGAAACAGAGCCAAGGTATTCCGGTTTTATTCCTATATTATATTTCGAACGAGTTACTTCAACAGCCCGTCGGATACCATTATAGATTCCATGGGCAATATTCTTATCTGATTTATTAAACACAAAGTAAGGCGCAAATTCTTCGACGCGGTTTCCGTCGGGATCAAGGACCTTTAATCGGCCATTCAGGCCAATCAAACGCTCCGCGGCAGCCTTGGCACATCCGTAACCACTCTGAATATCTTCCGGCGTGGTAATAATGATTGGGTAATCGGCAATCAAAGCAAAATCCAGGGTGGTGCGGTCAATGCCGGCTCCCAGATCAAGAATAGTATAATCATACTTCTGAGCGATTTTTTTAAAAGCCCGGATAAAGCGCATCTTTTGAGCATAATTGATATTGGCAAATTTGAAGTTTCCACCGGCCCCGGGAATCAAATTAAAATGATACTCTGGCCGAACCAGGGACTCAAGTTCATTAACCTGTTTTTCAAAAAAATCCAACAGAGTCTTCGGGCTGCGGATACCCAACTTAACAGCAATATCACCTGTATTGATATCGGTATCAATCAGGAGCACCTTTTTACCCATTTTCCCCAGAATATTGGCCATTTCTATCGAAAAAAGTGTCTTGCCAACGCCACCTTTATTTGAAATAGTACTGATAATCTTGCTTACCGGTTCGACTGCCAGATGGCTCAAATGGTTACTCCTCCTTTACCGATCACATATCATACGTATCAGTTTTTTCAAATGTTGTGCCATTCCCGCATAAGTCCGGTCTCCCGTCCATTTTCCATGAACCGGTTAAAAAATCCCGAATTCGCACTTTTAGAACCGGAAATTTTAACAGGAAAGGGGTAATAATTTCCCAGTTGTTTATGTTGCTATTGGATGATTGTAATTAAATGTAATCCGGATCAATCAGCTTATTGACGATCTCGTCACTGACTTCCTGAGAGTTATAAAATCCCTCATGAATTCGTGCATAAATTTTTTCATGTGCTGCCGTCTGCGGTTCCGAATTTATTGTTTTCCGAAAAATCGTTGCCTGCGAGTTGCTTCCCTCAACTAAGTTTGCATCAGTTAACTTAGTGGCAATTTTCGAGATAATTTCCGGCTTATCGTAGTATCCGGAACCAATCCGATTTGTTATAGATTCAATCTGCACCCTGGACAGATCAGCGGGTTGCTTAATAATCGAACTGTATTTTTTTACATAATTCAGCTTCGAATAGACAGAATGTGCGGTTTTAGATATTTCCACCGAGTCTGTCTTATCGAAAGGTTTCGCCAAATCAGATTTGACAATACGATCTGATCCGGAGAGCGTACTCTTTCTCTCCACACCAGCATATTTCGATTGCCGGATATTCTTCGGATATCCGTTTATTTCCGTGATCGTGGTCATAACACTACTCCTGCACGATATCAACGATTCTGCTTGATTTTGATCTCAAATAACGGTTGTTCTTACTCCTATTCTTATTATCGGCTATTTTTACCAAATCTTTAATTACATTTTCCTTTTTTATCCGTAAATAGTCAAATATTTTAGCATCAATCGCAATTAATTCCTTTGTAATATCGGTTATTTCTCTAATAAGACTTTCGGATCTCGGGGAATTCACGGAAAGCGCCGTTCGTTTATCTTCGAGAAGCGCCAGTTCCTCAATCCATTGTTTCCTGGCATTTAATAAATTTAAAATAGTATCAACAGAAATACCATCGATATGGCCGGCTATTTCATTAGTCTCACTGAGTATGCGCTTGAAAAGATCAAGTTCATCTTTTAGCAGGTTCATCACGATTGATTCGGTTTGTTTAAATGTTTGCATAGTTTTACTGACATAGTAGTTCTCACTGCAAGTATTGTAACAACGTGGTGCTCTGGGCACTCAAAATCGACATAGCTTGTTGCAAACTGGTAAATTCTTTCCGTAATTGTTTCTCTTTTTCATAAAGATAATCCTCCATTTTATCAATCCGGTCATCCAGATAAGAGGCTTGCTCATCAATACTACTTTTACTGTCCAGAATGAGTCCATCGGAACCGACATATTGATCAACATAATCAATCAGTTTATCCAGCAATCCGGTTGATTCCGTCAGAAAAATATCAGACACATTCGTCGTGTTAGCCTGCAGAGCATCACTGAACAGATTAGAATCGACAAATGACAATGAACCGGTTTCATTTGCTTCAATGCCTATATCGAACAAATTGGTATAATCGGTATTGGATACTCCACTGACCGGTTCATTAACCAGTGACCGCAGTTCATTCCGCATATCCATATATCGGCTATCGTTAGACAGCAATCCTGCAGTTCCCGTCTCGGAATTCACCACAGTATTATTACGGACACAATCCAACAGATCATTATAAGAATCAAGAAAACCACGCACTTCTTCCTTAACAGCCTCAACATCGGCCTGGACAGTCACATTTTCGGTTGTGCTGAAAGTGTCCAAAAACGTCAGGGTCACTCCATTTAATGCATCATTTACACTGTTAGAGTTGCGATAAAATGTCAATCCATCAAGTGTAAATTTTGAATTTAACTCGCTGGTATCTGCCGACGTTCCCACTTCTGTCATATAACCGCCGGAGGCGCCACTGGACTGAACCGCTGCATTTAGCTCCATTGCACTTAGAAGACTGTCAGCGCTATCTGTAAAATCAATCCGGTAATCATATCCCGAAAGTTTACTTCGTAATACCAGCCGGGATACTCCGGTCTGCTCAGATACAATAGCAGATTGGACACCCTCATTATTGGTAATTGTTCCGGCCATAATTGCTGACCCTATCGCATCGTTAATTGCATCCGAAATAGCTGCAAGGACATCATCATCAGTCTGACTGAATACATCAGAAGTTATGGTAACATCAATCGCAACCCGATTGTCGGGATCAGCGTCGGTAGGATGAGCCACTTCGATGGAAAATGTCTGGTCGGTTGTAAAACCGGAAAAACTTGTATCGGTATCCGTGTACTGTTTTGTTACCCGTGTGTCAGAGGTGGCCAAACGCTCCACCATCAAAGAATGTGTCCCGACTTCGGCTGAAGAGGTTGCAGAGGTGGTAAATTTCTCAGCATCACTGCTAACCGACTTCTTCGAGTTAAATGCATCGGAGGTTGTCATGGAGAGTGATTGTGAAGTTGATTTTAACGCCGATAATTTCGAATAGAGTGTTGTCAGAGCCTTCTTTTTCTCATAAAGCGCATCCTGTTTATCCTCCAACTCTTGCAGCGGCTTTTCTTCCTGGGTCATATATATATTAACCATCTCATCTACGGAAGTTGTCTTGCTCGAGCTGTAGAGATCACTGATGTCGATAGTCATATTTATATCTCCTGATGTAATTATGATCACCTGTCAATTCGGCATTCATAACTGCATTCTGTTCAAATACTGTACCAAAGTAAGTGAGGGAGATTTAAACATGCACGATGTTTTTTAAAACAATCAGGGGGAGGATTGGGAAGACCCAAACCTCCCGATGATTGCACCACAAATTAGCCCATTAGCTGTAAAACCAGTTGAGGGGCGGAATTTGCCTGGGCAAATGCCGATGCCGATGTCTGTTGCAGGATTTGCAGCTTCATCATATTCATTTGCTCGCTGACAAGATCGGCATCCTCAATGTTACTTCTAACTGCCTCAGTGTTAGTAATCGCCGTCGACAATGTGTTTTCTTTGAAAGAGAGGCGTGATTTGTACTCCCCGATATCCTGAATACTACCGGACAGAGTGTCA